>CAJCCF010000696.1 GCA_903960845.1 uncultured Verrucomicrobiota bacterium
CAAAAGCTGCGGGTGCCCATTTCGATCTCAAATCGTTCAAAATCAATACTTTGGGGCTATAGCTCAGTTGGTAGAGCGTCTCGTTCGCAATGAGAAGGTCAGGGGTTCGAATCCCCTTAGCTCCACCACCTTGACCCGGTAAGGCAACCAGGGCCTCCGAACAGTCAGCCCGCCGATCAATGGCAACTCAAAGTGCGATTGCAGGCCCGTGAATCACCCGGCCCTCAACCATGTTCTCTCAACTCCGGTTTCAAGCTCAAGGCGCATGCAACCCCATCCTCGGAACGCACGGTTGGCGCAGCCTATTCTGAATGCAGGGCGGAAGAGGTTTAATCGAACCCCTGAAGGAGCGCAGCGGATCCTCCCCGGAAGCGCCCGCGAAACAGATCAAGGCCCTTTACCATTGGACGTCATTGAAGAGCTGTTCGAGCTGCTGCTGGACCGGCAATCGGGGGCATGGATTTTTCTTCACTTGCCGAGCCAGTGCAGAATCCAGGCTGGCGGGGCTGGGTTCATGCCGGTGCCGAAGTAGAAGCCGCAGAGATGAAAGAACAGCGGGGCGGCGAAGCACAGGGAGTCGATGCGATCCATGAATCCGCCGTGACCGGCGATGGAGGCACCCCAGTCTTTGGCACCGAGATCACGCTTGATGGCCGACATGACCAGACCGCCAAAGAAACCCGCTGAACAGATGAGCAGCGCCATGAGCGCGGCCTGCCATGGGGCAAAGGGCGTGGCCCACCACAGGCAGGTGCTGATGGCGACCGTCGTGGCGATGCCGCCGACCGTCCCTTCCACCGTCTTGCTGGGACTGACGTGCGGGGCGATGTGGCGCCGCCCGCAGGTCTTGCCCCAGACATACTGCATGACATCGCTGAGCTGCACGGTGAGCACGAAGAAGAACAGCAGCTTGGCATTCTGCCCCTCGTAACCTTTCAGCGGCAGGGCCAGCAGCATGGGCATGTGGCTGACGGCATAAACACAAACCAGCAGCGCCCACTGGATGCGCGCCGTGCCGGCCAGGAAGCCCTTTGTTTCACCCGTGAGCACGCGGCGGAAAGGAATGAAGGCAAAGGCATAGACCGGAATGAAAATCGTGAAGAGTCCATACCAGCGGATGCCTACCAAAAAGTAATGCAACGGCAGGATGACAAAAAACGCCCAGAACAGCACCTCGTGGTCCGCGCGCTCGGTCTTGTTCAGCGTGATGAACTCGCGCATGGCCAGAAAGGAGATGAAGGCAAAAAGCACAGTGGTGAAAACCGGACCAAGAAGCAGCGTGGCGCAGAAGACGCCCGACATGACCCACCACGACCGGGTGCGCGCATTGAGATTGGCGACGGTTTTCTGCGCAGCTTCACTCTTCACCGTCCGCGCCAGCACGGCACCAACGATGGAAGCCAGCACGAGAATGCCGATGACGACACTGATGAGGATTTTGGTATCGTGATCCATGGAGAGGGGAAAAGCAGAAAGCAGAAAGGGGATGGCTGAGCCGTGTGCTGACGGTTGGGCGTGAGCTTTTCAGTTTACGATTTCAGGGACTTAACAAAGCGGCGCGGGCGCGCTCCAGAAAGGCTGGTTTGGTCTCGGTTTCGCTGAAATGGATGGGCTCGCGGAAGTGGGCCTGGGCGATGATCGGGACGGGAACGAGCGCGCCCTTTGGCAGGATGCGCCCGAGGTTGTCGAGATAGATGGGCACGAGCGGAAGCTGCGGAAAACGCCGGGCAAGGTGGTAAAGGCCGGACTTGTACACGCCGACCTGGCCATCCCCCCGGCGCGTGCCTTCAGGATAGATGAGGATGGAACGCCCGCTCTCCAGGCAGGCGGCGAGCCGGTCCAGCGGATTGTTTTCCCGGGTGATTGCCTCACGCGGAATGAGCACGGCCTGAAAGATCCGGGCCGCCAGCCAGCGCCGCATGGACGAGGCCGTCCAGTAATCCTCCGCCGCAGCTGGTGAGGTCTGGAGCCGCGCCGGCAGTGGCAGGGCGGACCAGATGACGAGGAAATCGAGATGGCTCGTGTGATTGGCAAAATAGATCGCCGGTCCATCCCCATGAGGTGCGACAGGCACCCGCCGGACACCTGTGAAAAGACGCGTAGCAGCAGCAATGGCACGACTGGCAATCATGACCGTGAGAATGGCTGATACAGGCGAGCGCGGGCAAGCCATTTTTTGAATGAGGGGAAATCGGATTCACCACAAGTGGTTTTCCCGCTTGCCACCTTTCCCGGCGACCTGATAATGCGCGCCCCGAAATCAAGCTCATGAGCACCCCGACGAATCACGAAACTTCCTTTGAACAGGCCATGGAGCGCCTGGAGGAAATCGTGTCCGCGATGGAGTCTGACCGCATGCCTTTGGACGAGATGGTCACGAGCTATGAAGAAGGCATGACGCTCCTGCAAATCTGCCGCCAACGCATCGAGCATGCACGCCAGCGCATCGAGACCATCGGACTCACGGCAGACGGCAAGGCGGAACTGACCGCCTTTGATCCGGCCAAGGCCGCCGAGCCTGCCGAGGATAAAACCAAGACTCCCGCACGCCGCCGCCCGGCTCCAGCCAAAACCGAAGCTGAAGAGATCAGCGACGATATCCGACTATTTTGACCCACGTGGAAACCATCCTGCCTGCCATCACCTGCCCTGCTGACCTGAAAGCCCTGCCGCTGGACCAACTGCCCGCGCTCGCTGAAAAGATCCGTGCCACCCTGATCGAAACGCTCAGCGAGACCGGCGGTCATCTGGGCCCGAACCTCGGCGTCGTCGAACTGACGATCGCCATGCACCGTGTGTTCGACACCCCACGGGACAAGTTTGTCTTCGACGTGGCGCATCAGGGTTACATCCACAAGATGCTGACCGGCCGCTGGGATAAGATCCACACCATCCGCCAGTATGAAGGGCTCAATGGCTTCCTGCTGCGCAGCGAAAGCGAGCACGACTGCTACGGCGCCGGCCATGCAGGCACGGCTCTCAGTGCTGCACTCGGCATGGCCACCGCGCGTGATTTGAAAGGCACCGGCGACCACGTCGTCTGCGTGTCGGGTGATGCCGCCTTCACCTGCGGCCCCGTGTTTGAGGCGCTCAATAACGTCGCCGCACACACCAAGCGTCTGATCACGGTGCTCAATGACAATGAGTGGAGCATCGACAAAAATGTCGGTGCCATCGCCAAGTATTTTAACAGCATCGCCACCCATCCCGGCTTTGCCAATCTGCATGACAAGGCGGCCAAGTTTGTCGAGTTCATGCTCGGTGACGGCGTCCGCAAGCTGGCGGAGCGGGTGGAAAACAGCGCTAAGGGCCTGCTCCTGCCACAGAGTGAAGGGCCGCACAATCGCAGCACGCTGTTTGAAGAGTTCGGCATCCGCTACTACGGCCCGATCGACGGCCATGATCTGCCCCTGCTGATCCAGACCTTCGAGTTCCTGAAGACACAGAACGAGCCAGTCATCCTGCACATTCTCACCGAGAAAGGCCGCGGCTACAAACCCGCACTGGAAGATCCGGGCAAGTTCCACGGGCTCGGCAAATACAACATCGAGACCGGTGAAACGCAGGCCACCGACAAGCCGACCTACAGCCAGATCTTTGCGCGCACGGTCACCGACTTTGCCAAGGATGATGAATCCATCGTCGCCATCACCGCCGCCATGCCCGGCGGCACGGGCCTCATGTGCTTCAAGAAGGAAATTCCCGAGCGCTACTTCGACGTCGGCATCGCCGAGGAGCACGCCGCGCTCTTTGCCTGCGGCATGGCCGTGCAGGGACTGCGCCCCTTCCTAACCATCTATTCGACCTTCATGCAGCGTGCCATCGACATGATCATTCATGACATGGCCATCCAGCATCTGCCCGTGCGCCTGTGCATGGACCGCGGCGGACTCAGTGGTGACGACGGCCCCACGCATCACGGCCTGTTCGACATCGCCTACCTGCGCGGCATTCCCGGCATCGTTCACATGCAGCCGAAGGATGAAGACGAGTTCGTCGACATGCTCTGGACCATGGCCAACTACGAGAAGGGCCCCATCGCCATCCGCTACCCGCGCGGCAACGGACCAGGCGTCACGCCGAAAACCAATCCCCGGCTGCTGGAGATCGGCAAAGGCGAACTCATCTCCGACGGCACCGACGTGGCCCTCATCGGTCTCGGCGACATGTTCACCACCGCCCAGCAGGCCAAGAAACTGCTGGAAGAGAAAGGCCTGTCCGTGGCTCTCGTCAATCCACGCTGGATCAAGCCACTGGACAACGCGCTCATCGAATCCGTCGCCAAAAAAGTGAAGGTCGTGTGCACCCTGGAGGATCACATCCTCATGAACGGTTTCGGCTGCGCCGTGATCGAGCAACTCAGCACCGCCGGCATCACCACCCCCGTCGTCCGCGTCGGCTGGCCGGACGCCTTCGTCGAGCACGG
>CAJCCF010000697.1 GCA_903960845.1 uncultured Verrucomicrobiota bacterium
CAAAAACGCGCACTCTCAATGTGCAAATGCGCAGTGGCGGGCCGGGCTTTGACATTTCCCTCAGCGGTGTCATCAAAGCAGTCAAAGACGTGTTTGGTGGCGTCACTCAAAAACTTGCCTTTCATGGTGATGACACCCTGTCGGTGATGCCCGGGGCAGACATCAGCACGCCAAAAGGCACCGCCTTGGAGTTCAACGCCAAGGCGCTGGATATTGACGGAGCGACGCTGACTTCGGGCTCGGCAACCCTGCCCTCGGAGAGCCTAAGTTTGATCGCCTGGGGGAACGATGGCACTCGCGAGTTTGATGTCGGGGTGAAAAATAACAGCCGCCTCAACTCCGGCAGCTTCAGCATCATGGGCTCAGCAGGTGCCAATCCTCAGCGGGTGGGAATCGACAACAGTCACATCACCGCACCGCTCGGAATTCTCATCGGCCAGGAAAGGGACGCCACGCCGATCAGCATCACCATCCGCAATTCCTCGGAGTTGGCCGCCTTGGCTGGAAGCATCAAGTTTGACTCCGGTGGCCAGCCCATCCTGGTGGATTCATCCATCCTGCGGGCGAATCCGGCCACCGGCCAGATCGTGCTCGATGCGGGTGAGAATGGCGACACCCTGACCTTGCGGAATTCGACGCTGAGTGCCGATGTCATCAAAGCGCGCGGCCACAGCGCCAGTGGTGATGCGGTGATCGTGGATGGCGGATCATACCTGGCGGGCACCATGCTGAAATTTTACGCCACCGGAGCTTCCATGCTGCGCTTCCGGGGCAATGTGACCATTGACAGTCCTCTCTCCGTCTTCAGCGGCAGCACCGTGCAGGTGGATGCCGGAGGCAGTGTCAAATCGACCGGCACCGTGAACGTCTATACCAATCAGGCCAATTTCAACACCGCAGGCTTCGGCACCATCACGACACGAACCAACGAGGTTCCCGCCGGAGTGGCCCCCACCGTCCTGCCATTCAATTCGCCGACCAAACCGGCGTTTTGAAGCCCTTTTTTTGGCACGTTCCTGGCTTGTCAGTCGTTAGCTAACCGCTAGCCTTCTGCCCATGAATTCCAGTGATCCTGGCAGCACTTCTGTTTTTCCGGCGACACGCTGGACCCTGATCGGACATCTACGTGACGATGCGCACAGCCATGCAGCGCGGCACGCACTGGAGCAGCTTTGCTCCGCCTACTGGTATCCGCTGTATGTCTATGCCCGCAAATTCGGCCTCAATGAGGACGATGCCAGGGATGCGGTGCAGGATCTCTTTGCCAGGATGATCGAAGGCAACAGCATGGCTCTGGCTCAGGCCTGCAAAGGCAGATTACGCAACTTTTTACTCACCTCCCTCAAGAACAGCATGGCTCACGAGCGGGAGCGGCAAAGTGCCGTCAAACGCGGTGGCGGCGCAGCGGTGCTCTCACTGGACATGACCGATGCCGAGGGCCGCTATGTCACCGAGCCAGCCTCAACGGAGGCAGATCCAGAACAGGCCTTTGAGAAGAAGTGGGCACTGGAACTGCTGCAGCGCACACGGGACCGGCTGCGTGCCAGCTATGCCCTGGATGGCCGCGAGGCGATCTATGATCATCTGGCACCGGCGCTCTCTGAAGGCGAGCGCTGGCAGGGCCATGCTCAGGCGGCCCTGGCGCTGGGAATGAATGAAGGCGCGGTCAAGGTGGCGCTGTTTCGGCTGCGCAAACGTTTTGCCGAGGCCCTGAAAGGTGAAGTGGCGGCAACCGTGGAGGAAGATGGAGACGTCCGGGAGGAATTAGGGTACCTGGCCCGCCTTTTCAGCGTCTAATCACTGGGTTTTTGAAAAAAACGGCATTTTTTTTCAAAGTGGGTGTAATCGCCGGAAGGAAGTCCGGTAAGGGGGGTGAAGAGCAGTCTCTTCCACAAAATACACATCACATGAAAAACATCCTCATCTCCCTCACCCTGTTCCTGGCCGCCGTCACTGGTGCCCGTGGAACAGGCGTTCTTGAAGCTATGCAGGCTGGCGATATTTCCCTCTCCGGGATCGCCAGTTCCAGTTACTCCGAAGCCAAACTCACCGTGCGCAACACCCGCAGCTACTCAGTGGACATCGATTTCACCACTGCCTGCTTTGTGCAGAACAACACCAGCCAGCGCATCGGCCTGTCCTATGAGAAGAACACAGGTGCCTATTACCTGCGTCTGCTCGCCGGGAAAACCTACACCCTGATCTTCAGCTCCCGTTGCCTGGACCGCAGCCGCAGCTCACCATCGACGGGCACGGCCTTCTCCAAGGTGTACGGGATCGGTTCCCAGTTCTCCCAAATCATCCAGGCCCTCCGCAACAAGGCCTCACAATCAGCGATCTGGACACTGACCGACGATTCGGGCTCGCTATCCCAAGCCTGGAAGCAGTCGGACGCTCGCTACACGGCACCCGTGAATCCTCCGAGCGCCACCGGCGTTGACCTTTCCGGCAGCGTTTCCTGGAGGACTTCAGGCACCACCATCAACATGACAGCTGGTAAAGTCGCCAACCTCAGTTCAAGCAGCAGCACCGGTTCCCTTCGCCTCCGGGTCTGGGCCACCCGCAGCTTCTACTCAGGTGGATCGATCTCCGGTTACATCATGGGCACCCTGAATCTCAATCCTCTTCGGGCCGGCTACTACTACTCCAACATCAACAACACGGTCAGCTATTCACGTCCGGCCTCCGGCACCTACTACACGACCATGACCGTCGAAGAATACACCAACTCCGGTTGGGTGATCCGCGACTACATCAACTTCAGCGGCACCACCCGTTTCTAACCAATCCTTCAGAGAGTTAGTGACCCAAACTCATCGTTGATGTATGTCAGCGGTGAGTTTTTCGTTGAACCGATCATGAATACCAAGTTCGTCATTTCAGGATGCGCGGCCGCAGCGCTCGCCCTCGTGCTCTTCGTCATGTTTGACGATGAAGCCGGAAAACCAGGCGCACATCAAATCACCGCGCCACCTGCCGGCAAAGGTCTGAACAACAGCCCAGCCAAAAGCACTGCCGGTCAGCCCTCATCCCGGCCAAAGACGCCAGCCGAAGGCCTCAGCGCGGAACAGGTGAAGGCATTGGGCGAACTGGAAGAAATCATCGAGGATGGTGAAAAGTCGGTCGATCCCATTTTGCAACCCGTGCGTGAATGGGCGGCCCGTGATCCAGCAGCCTGCGCAGACTGGATCGTGAAAAACCTGCAAGGAGCCGCGCGGCAACGTTGCCTTGAGGAAGCCATCGCCATCTGGGCGCAGAAAGATCCGAAACAGGCTTTGGCCTTCCTGGCCGGACTGGGCAGTCCGGAGGGCAATGAAGGCGCCTTTGCCAATGCATTGTCCACTCTGGCCCGTCAGGACGCGGCGGCGGCAGCGGCCTGGTTGCAACAGCATCCTTCCGTGGCAGCCCTGGAAAACTGGCAAACCCTGTTCTCCGCCTGGGGAGAAACCAATCCCGGGCAAAGCCTGGCCTGGGTTCAGGCCAATCTGGATCAAAACATGCTCGAAGGTCTTTTGCCCTCCCTGCTCACCAGCTTCCGCGATCCCGCGGCACAGGCTCAACTCCTGGCCAGGAGCAGCCCGGCAAAGGCTCTGGAAGGTCTGCGTGATGCAGCGAAAGCCACCTCATTCAGTGATCCCATTTTCGCCTTGCAGATCGCCGGGCAGATCCAAACCATCCCCCTCAGGGACAGCGTCACCGCCGGAATCCTGCGTGACTGGCAGGCACGTGATGCAACTGCCGCCAACACCTATGCATCTCAAAATGGCCTAACGATCACTGCAACTGAAACCACCGGCCAGCCAGTCGCTCCCTAACTATCGATAGATATTTTTAAGCTCCTGCGATGATCTTCGATGCGCCTATTCAGGCAGGAAGCCTCACGAGGCTGGGGGCTGGGGGCTGGGGGCTG
>CAJCCF010000698.1 GCA_903960845.1 uncultured Verrucomicrobiota bacterium
ACGCACCATCAGCCCATTCTATGCGCCTTCACGGCAATCTGTCATCTTTCCCATTCACGCTTTTAGGTTGAACCTGAAACTTGAATCAGGATTTCAGGTTGAACAAAAGCCGCAGGCACAGCAATCCGGACATGTTCATCCCGGCTTGAAGCAACGATGCTGCAGCAAGCAGGTTACTTGCGGTCAAAGAAGGATTCTTCCTCGCGATCTCCGACCTTCAGGTAGCGGTAGAAGACTTCGAGCTGAAGGGTGCTCAGGCACTGGCGGTAAATGGGATCCGCGGCATCAGCGATGGGCATGTTGGGCCGTGCTTTTTTAAAGCTGCCATCTGGATTTTGAGCGGCGAGAATCTGGGGCAGAAACTGCGTGTTGTAGAATTTCCAATCATCACCTCCGGCCTGGAAGAAGGCCTGAGTGTAATAATACCAGCTGTACAAATTGCAGTTCTTGTTCCAATCCAGCGGTTCAGCCGTGATGAATTTGCGAAGGAATTCGATGCCATTTTTGATGGATTTGGTTCGGCCTTTGCCGAGTGTTTGAAGGCCGAGTGCGCCGGTGCCGGTCAGGGTCCATTGATTGTAGGCCTGGTCGCGATTCAGGCCGCCAAAACCGCCATCCTTCGACTGCTGGCGCTGGATGTAATCGCAGGTTTTGTCGATGGCGCTGTGCAGCCCTGCGATCTTCAGGCCGGTGAACTTGGCAGCTTTCAGAGCCTGATATTGCCAACCCGTCACCGAAAGGTCTTCACGCTTTGACGTGGGATTGCCTTCGGAGATGTTCTTGGTGTAGTAATCCCACGATCCTTCGGCCGGACCTGCGTCCCCCTTGTTCTGGCATTTGATGACCAGTTCGACGCCCTTCACGAAAGCATCCTTCATGCCGGGCAGTTCCTTGCTGCCGAGACGGGCCAGGGTGTACATCTCACCCAGCGCATAGGTGGCGATTCCGTGTTCGTAGGCTCCAGCGTTGCCTTTGAAGTCCTCCGTGATCGCCCCAAACTCATTCTTCTTCGACAATTCAATCAGGTACATGATGCCTTTCATGACCGCATCACCATAAAAAGGTGAGTCCGGGGTTTCACATCGCCCGAGGAAGCAGAGCAGTGACAATCCGGTCATGGCTGCCTTGTTGGATCCGCCCCATGAACCATCAGGATTCTGTTTGGACTTTAACCATTCGAGCGCGTTTGACACGGCGCGTTCACATTCTGGACTGCCGCCATTCTGTGCCAGTTTTTGCAGGCGCTCCTGCGGTGCGCAGCGCTGTTTCATGGAAGGCGGCAGGCTGACAAAACCCTGCATGGCACCCATGCCCATGCCTTTGCCAAATCCAGCACCGCTGCCGGCTTTACCAAAACCACCACTGCCGAGCGAACCACCACCCATCATGGAACTCACATCCGGCACATCCAGCAAGTCAGGCGGAGCATCCGGCAGCGAGACCGCAGAGTTCTGGCTGGTGCTCACGATCTTCTTCATCGGCACGGTCTTGTTGATCGAGGTGCGCTTCTTCTGCTGCACCTTGTGCTTCATTTCCGCCGATGCCTGCTGACCTGCGGCTGTGCCGCCACCGGGCAGGAAATCGACCTGTTTCTGAATGAGTTGCGAGCTGACCACAATGGCACCACCAACAATGATGATCCCTGCATGAATGGCGAGGCTCAGCGTCAGCGAGCCACCACCCACTTTGCGCCAAAACTTCACCAGTGCATTCGGTGGCTTGACGGCCTCGATATGAGTGAGGACTGGTGGGTGATAAACTTCTCCGTCATGATGCTCAAACACCGGCACGGCCACAGGACTGTC
>CAJCCF010000699.1 GCA_903960845.1 uncultured Verrucomicrobiota bacterium
CACCCTGCGCGGACTCACACTGACCGGCTGTCATGGCACAGCCATCACTTTGGACGGAGCCGAGGACTGCCTGGTGGAGCGCTGCGTTCTCACTCAAGTCGGCGCGTTCCATGGCGGCGGCATCGGCGTGAATGCCGGGAAAAGCGTGCGCCTCTCACACAATGAAATCAGCTTCACCGGCAGCACCGGCATCAGCCTGAATGGCGGCGACCGCAAGACACTCACCGGCCCCGGCCACACCGCCGAGGACAATCACATTCATCACATCGGCGTGTTCAACAAGAACGCCTGCGGCATCAGCATGTATGGCGTGGACAACACCGCCGCGCACAATCACATCCACCACGGCCCGCGCATGGGCGTGCAGATGAGCGGAAACAATCTCATCGTCGAATACAATCACCTGCATCACCTCTGCCTGGAAACTCAGGATGGCGGGGCGGTCTATACCGGCGGGCGTGACTGGATCAGCAGCCGTGGCAGCAAGTGGCGCTACAATTTGATCCACGACATCATCGGCTGCGGTCAGGAGGCAGGCGGACTGAAGCATCCCTGGTTCACCTTCGGCCTCTACCCCGACGACAACAGCGGCGGTCTCGACATCATCGGCAACATCGTCTTCCGCGTCGCCCACACGCCCATCCACATGCACAACTCGCGTGATTGCATCGTGGAAAACAACATCTTCGCGCTTGGCGGCAAGTTTCAGTTCGACCTCCACGGCTGGACCAAAGAGCAGCGCTTCTACACCAGCCATCTGGAAACCATGATCCAAGGCTACGAGTCCGTCGCCGGTCAACCGGCATGGAAAAACATGCGCAACATGGACCTGCATCCCAGGGATGCCATCCGTGACGACGGCACCATGATGAGCGGCAACAGCTTCCGGCATAACATCATGTTCAGCGACACTCCCGGCGTGAAGTATGGCGACATCCGCAACGCGACGCCCAAGTGGAACACCATCGATGACAACATCGCCTGGAACAACGGCCACCCCGTCGTCACCGGCATCAATCAAGTCGGCCCGGACAGGCCCGGCGAACCGCTGCTCGCGGAAAATTTCGACAGCGCCGAAGCCGGCAAAACACCGAAAGGCTGGGGCTTCAATCACAAGCCCCACAAGGACGTCCAACTCATCGCCACCGGCGGAGCCCTGCGCGTCGATTGCGCTCTCGGCCAGGATCCCAAGAATCCCAAAACCGTCTTCCACGGTCCCGACCTGCCCATCAAACCAGGCGCCGCCTACCGGGTGAAACTTCGCATCAAATCCACTGAACCCACGGCCCGGCTCGGTCTCGCTCTCGCCAGCTACAAGGCCGGCGGCGGCTACTGGCAGACCCAGAGCACCAGCATCACCGCCACGAGCGACTGGCAGGAAGTCGAGGCCGTCGGCCGCATGCTGCGTGAAAACGAAGCCAACTGGAAACCCTGGATGACCGCCTTCTGGCTCCGCGTCGATTGCCATGAACCGCAGGGGCAGATTTTCATCGATGACATCCGCATCACCGAAGCCGCGCCGCTCGATGAATGGACCTCATGGCAGGGAGCCGGATGGGACAAGCACAGCCTCGTCGCCGACCCCATGTTTGTGGACTGGCAACACGACGACTTCCGCCTCAAACCCGAATCCCCCGCCTTCAAACTCGGCTTCAAACCCATCCCGGTGGAGCAGATTGGTGTGCGCAAATAATTAGTTAGCCGCGATCTTGAAACCGGAGTTGAGAGGCCAGGGTTGAGAGCTGAGTGATTCAAGCAGGAGCTCAAGTTCGATCCAAGTTCCAAGTTCCAAGTTCTCTGAGCCCAAGGCGTTACGAGATACTGCCAGCACACTCAAAAGGTGAGG
>CAJCCF010000700.1 GCA_903960845.1 uncultured Verrucomicrobiota bacterium
AACACTCCCTTTGGCCTGCCTAGGGCGCTCTTTTGGGATGCCCGTCCTGAAGGGCTCGACCCGGAGAAGCATCAGGCACAGATCATCGGAAGAGTGGTCGAGCTTGGCGGCCTCGAAGGATGGCGGCGTATTCTCAATTACTATGGCGAAGAAAGGCTGCGTGATGTCGTGATCAAACTCCGTACGCTCGAACCACGAACCGTTAATGTCCTCTGCGTGATGTTGAACCTCAAAAAGGAGGACTTCCGATGCTGCACCTCGCGGCCCTTCCCCCCGGCACCCTGGATCTATTGAGGAAGCTGTCTGCCCATCCGGCGCTGGAACAGTTTGCTCTCGTCGGTGGCACATCACTGGCCCTGCGTTTCGGCCACCGCCGGTCCATTGACTTCGATTTCTTCACGCCTGAGACTTTCGATGTTGATTGGCTGATTCATACCCTGGAGAAAGATTTGTCAGGCTTCGAAGTGAAGGCGGCGAATCAGGCTGGATTCAATGCCCTGGTGGATGACCTGAAAATCGACTTCGTCACCTATCGCTACCCGTTGATCGAACCCCCTGAAACGGTGGAAGGCATTCGCATGTTCAGCCTGCCAGATGTCGTTGGCATGAAGCTCGGCGCGATCACCAATCGCGGTGCCAAGAAGGATTTCTATGACCTTCACGTCCTGATCCAAAACCTCGGCGTGGATGCGCTCATCGACATCTACCGGCAAAAGTATCCGAAACACGATCCGATGATCGTCATTCGCAGCATGATTTATTTTGACGATGCTGAGGCTGAAGACGAGCCCGAAAGTCTCAATGACGTGACCTGGGAAGAGATCAAGGAGGCCATTGTTCATGCCGTGAGAGGTAGTGCAGCCCTGGGGCGATGAGAAAGCGATGCTGATGATTCCGCGATGACAAATTGCTCTGCCCCGTCATCATGCAGCGTGGATTTCGGCGAACCTTTTTTTGATCAACTCATCCTGCATCTCGACGGTGCCCATTCCGGGCCGCTGAACATGGCGGTGGATCAGGCGTGGCTGGAGCAGAGCGGGTTGCCGGTGCTGCGCGTTTACGCCTGGGATCAGCCGACGGTGACGATTGGTTATGCACAAAGCCTGCCAAAGCTCCAGGAGTCACTGCCGGACTGGCCTGTGGTGCGGCGCTGGACGGGCGGTGGAGTGGTGTTTCATCAGGGAGATTTCACTTACTCGGTGATCGTTCCGGCCAGTCATCCGTGGGCGGAATTGTCGGCCTTGGAGAGTTATCGCCGCATTCATGGATCGCTGGCCCGGGCACTGGATGCGAGCGGACATTCCGGCTGCCGGTTGGCGATGCCGGAGGATCTGCTTGAAGGGCCGTTTTGTTTTGTCGCTCCAGCCTTGCACGATGTGATCCGGGGACCGGTCAAAGTGGCGGGTGCGGGGCAGCGGCGCGGCAAGCTCGGCTTTCTGCATCAGGGCAGCGTTCAGCAGGTGAAAATTCAGCCGGAGTTCTGGTCTGAGTGGGCCGGCAGGATGGCTGGAAAGGTTCGCATCACTCACGAGATGCCCGCCGCCGTTATGACTCGTGCGGTGGAACTTGAAGCCAGACGTTTTTCACTTCCGCAATGGCTGGCAGACCGTGACGATTTGTTATCCTGATCCCATGCGCATCTTTGTCTATGGAACTCTGAAACGCGGTCATTCCAATCATGACTGCCTGCGCGGCCAGCAGTTCATTGCCGAGGCGGTGACTCAGCCGCGCTATCGTTTGCATGACCTGGGTGGTTATCCCGGCATGGTGCTGGATGAGCGTGACGGCATCAGCATTCATGGTGAGGTCTGGGAGATCGACTCTGCCTGCCTGGAGCGGCTGGATGAGCTCGAAGACACTGCCGGTGGCGAGTATGCGCGTGAAGCCGTGCCGCTGCAGCCACCTTTTGATCAGCAGAAAATTGAGGGTTACCGCTATCTGCGTGATGTGTCGGCGGCTAGAGACATCGGTAGCCGGTGGTTGGGCCGGTGATGCGATGACGCGGTGCGCCGGTGATGCAGAAAAACAAGTTAGGCCGGCCGGAGCGTCGCATGCTCGACTTCATAGACCATGCCATTCACCGGATCTTCGCGCGCCCAGTCGAGCGTGGTGGTGGTGATGATCTTTTGGGTTCCTGCGGGCAGCAAACGCAGCAATGCCCGGCGGCGCGTGGCGTCGAGCTCGCCAAAGACATCGTCGAGAAGCAGAAGCGGAGGTTTGCTGGCAGAGGCTTCGAGCACGCAGGCCTGCGCGATTTTTAGCGACAGGGCGGCGCTTCTTTGCTGCCCTTCGGAGGCAAAGACGGTCGCGTCGAGGCTGTTGAGCATCAGGCTGAGGTCATCGCGGTGAGGGCCTGCGGCGGTCTGCCGGTTGCGGCTTTCCTCCTCACGCCGGATCATGAGTTCCTCGGCCAGATTGCCTTCCGCAAAGCCGGGTTGATAACTCAAAAGCAGATGCTCGGCATTCGCGCTCAGGTCGGCGTGAACGCGCGCGACGTGCGGCTGCAGGGCTGTCACCAGTTCCTGTCTCCGCGCGCGCAGCACCTGTGCAAAGTCATCCATGACCTTGGCAAAAGCATCCGCTTGCCGCCATTGGATGACCGCGTCACGCTTGAGCACGTGATTGCGGCCGCGCACGGCGCGCTCATAGCCGCGCAGCGCCTTGAGGTAGTCAGGGAACATCTGGCTCGCGGCAAAATCGAGGTAGCGGCGGCGGTGCTCGCCGGCACCGCGCAGCAGGTTCATGTCGCGGTGATCCATCCAGACGACGAGGCCGCTGGACTCCAGATACTCTGCGGAGCGTGTGCAGACGGTGCCGTCGACGGCCAGCCGGCGGGCCGTGGAGGATTGCGCGCAGCGCAGGCGCTTTTCACCCAGGGTGCCTTCGATCAGCATCGTCGTGGCACCAAGGCGGATCATTTCAGTGCGGTTGCCGGTTCTGGGTGACTGGAGTCGCAGCAGCATGCACGCCGCCTCCATGATGGAGGTCTTGCCCTGCGCATTCCTGCCGATGAGGACCGTGGTCTCAGGATGCAGCGCCAGGCGGCATTCCTGAAAGCAGCGGAAGTCTCTGAGCAGCAGGTCGGTGAGCATTGATTAGTTTTCCTTTGATCTCATGGCCTCTGGCGGGCATGGGTCGCCTTTCATTATGGCCTCCTTCCGCACCGTCAAAGGCTTTCGCGACTTCTTCCCCGAGGAGTGCGCGATGCGCAATTACATCTTCAAAACCTGGCGTTCCGTCGCACGTGGTTATGGATTCGTCGAATACGAAGCTCCCGTCGTGGAAAGCACGGATCTCTATCGCAAGAAGAGTGGTGACGAGATTACCAGCCAGCTGTTTTGCTTTCTCGACAAGGCCGACCGCGAAATCTCGCTGCGCCCGGAAGTCACCCCATCCCTGGCGCGCATGGCCACGACACGGCATCGCGATTTCAAAAAGCCGATGAAGTGGTTTCAAATCGGTTCCTGCTTCCGCTATGAAGAGCCGCAGGAAGGCCGCAGCCGCGAGTTCATCCAGTTCAATGCCGACATCCTCGGTGATGCGAGTGCCGGCAGTGATGCGGAACTCATCGCGCTCTCCATCGATGTGATGCTGGCCTTTGGCATCAAGGGTGAAGACTTTGCCATCCGCCTGAGCAACCGTGAACTCTGGACACAGTATCTGGATGGGAAAAACGTGCCGGCGGAGCACGCCGCCACCTTCCTGCAAATCGTGGACAAGATCGAGCGCGCGAAGCCGGAAGATACGGCGAACAAGCTTGCCGCCATCGGCCTGTCCCTCGAGGACGTGCGGGCCTTCATGGCGGCGGCGGATGAGAATCACCCGGCCTTTGCCGCACTGCGCGCTGATCTCACGGCGCGCGGGCTCTGGTCCTACGTGCGCATTGATGCCAGCATTGTCCGCGGATTGGCCTACTACACGGGCACGGTGTTTGAAGTCTTCGATCTCAAGCACGGCCTGCGCGCCGTGGCCGGTGGCGGACGCTATGACAAGCTGTGCGCGTTGATGAGTGATGGCAGTGTGGACATGCCGGCCGCTGGGTTTGCCATGGGTGATGTGGTGCTTGGGATTCTGCTTTCAAAGACACCCGGCGCGCAGTTTGGCATCACGGACTACCTGAATGCCCAGTGCGGAGTGGATGCCTATGTGGTCATTGCTGATGAGCCGCAGCGTGCTCATGCACTGGCCGCTGTGCAGGCGCTGCGCAGTGCCGGAGTGCGTGTGGACTACAGCATGGCTGCGCAAAAAGTCGGCAAGCAGTTCCAGGCTGCCGAGAATCAAAAGGCGCGCTTTGCCATCGTCTTCGGGGCCGAGTATCCCGAGGTGCAGATCAAGAATCTTGTCAGCCGCGAACAAACGATGGTTTCAGCGGGCGCCCTGGTCGGCACCGTTGTCGAGGCTTTGAAGCTGCCTGTCGTCGGACCGCTGCTCGCCTGAAAAGGACGAATCTCCAAGCACGAATGACGAAGGAAATCCGAATGACGAAGCTCGAATCACCGAACTCTTCGCGCGTTGCTTTGGCTTTCGTCATTCAGGTTTCGGCATTCTTTCGTCATTGGGTCGTTCGTCATTCGTCATTACGGCTGTCATGAAGCTCGGACGCATGGCTGTCGTTGGCTCGGGCGCGGTGGGCTGCTACTACGGCGGGCGGCTGGCTCAGCATGGGCATGAGGTGCATTTTCTCATGCGCTCTGATCATGATGCCGTGGCGCGGGACGGCCTGCATCTGACCAGTCCGCTGGGTGATGCGCACCTCCGGGTGCAGGCTCACCGGAGCACCTCCGGGATCGGTCCATGCGACCTGGTCATCATCGCGCTGAAAGCCACGTCGAATGCCGCATTGCTGGAGCTGCTGCCGCCATTGCTGCATGAGAACACCCTGCTGCTCACGCTGCAAAACGGCTTGGGCAATGAAGAGTTCCTGGCCCGGCATTTCGGAGCGGAGCGTGTGCTGGGTGGGCTCTGCTTTGTCTGCATCAACCGCACCGCTCCGGGACACATTCATCACATCGCGCAGGGCCGGATCAATCTTGGTGAGCATTTGCGTCCGGCGCTGGATCGGACCCGCAGTCTGGCTGAAACCTTCCGGGAATCGATGATTGAATGCGTGGTGGAGGATAGCCTGGCTGCCGCGCGCTGGAAAAAGCTCGTTTGGAACATTCCATTCAACGGTCTGGCCATCGCCAGCGGCGGGAAGGACACCGCCGAGATCCTTGCTGATCCGGCCCTTGAGGCCCGGGTGCGGAAACTCATGATCGAGGTGATCACCACGGCACGCGGGCTCGGCCATGACGTGCCGGATGAGCTGGTGGATGACATGATCGAGCGCACCCGCACGATGACGAAGTATCGCCCGTCCTCGCTGATCGATTTTCAGGAAGGGCGTGACGTGGAGATCGAGCCCATCTGGGGTGAGCCGGTCAGGCAGGCTGAGGCCGCTGGATTGGAGATGCCCGGCGTGAGAGCATTGTATGAGCAGTTGAAAGAGAGGGTCCGTGCGCGAAAGCTCGGCGCATGAGCCTTTCCCTGATCGAGCAAGCCCGCCCTGAAACAGCCATCGTCCTCGGATCCGGACTCGGCAGTGTCGCCGAGGCGTTTGGAATGGAGGCTGAGGTTTCCTTTGCAGAGGTGCCCGGGCTTGGTGCTTCCACCGTGCCCGGTCATGCGGGGCGTTTTGTTTTGTGCCGTGTGTCAGGCCGGCCGGTGCTCATCGCGCAGGGACGGCGGCATTTGTATGAGGGGCTCAGTGCCCATGAGGTGACGGCAGGCATCCGTTTCATGCATGAGCTCGGCGTGCGGCGTGTCGTGCTGACCAATGCGGCCGGCGCGATCAAGGATTCCATGGTTGTCGGTGAATTGATGCTCATCACGGATCATCTGAATCTTCAAGGCACCTCGCCATTGCTCGGCGGACCGCATTTCCACGACATGAGTGAAGTGTACTCGCTGGCATGGCGCGAGCGCTTGATCCAGGCTTCGATCCAGACAGGCACCGCCCTGCATCAGGGGGTCTATGCAGCGCTCACCGGTCCGCAATATGAGACACCTGCGGAGATCCGGATGCTGCGTGCGATCGGTGCGGATGCCGTCGGCATGTCCACCGTTCTTGAGGCGATTCAGGCGCGTGCCCTTGGCATGGAAGTGGCGGGCATTTCGATGCTCACCAACTGGGCCGCTGGTTTGAAAGCCCAGACGCTGGATCATGCCGAAGTCGTGGCGGTAGGGAAGCAGGCTGCGGTCCAGCTTGCGGGGTTGCTGCGCGTCGCACTCTGATCTGCCGGATGCCCAGGTGGTGCCGGGACCGTATCCGATCAGCGCCTCCACCTCTGCGAGTGGAGGTGCCGGACATCCATTTTCCGCCGGCATTGAAGGCAGAATAGAAGCTTGCCAGTGTTCACGAAATAGATCATGTTCACGACGCCGTGAACATCGCATCAATCGTGAACGCAAGACTTGACTCTCCCGCCGCCCTGGAGCGCGCCCTGGCTGCGCGGCTGCGGGAACTGCTCGGGAGCGTGGACTGGTTGCGGGGTGTGGACGTGGAGACGCTGAACGCCGGGACAGATCGCGGCTTTGATCTGCTGGCGAAGTTGCCGCTACCCACCGGCGGAGCTGCGGCGCTGTGCGTGGAGTGCAAGCGGGAGATGCGCCCCAGCACCTTCCCCATGCTGGCAAGTCGTGTGTTCAAGCCCGGTGGCAGGCCGAAGGTGATCGTGCCTGTGCTGGCACTGCCCTGGGTGTCCCCGCGCGTGGCGGAGCTGTGCGTGGAGCATGGCTGGAGCTGGTTTGATCTGGCGGGGAACTGTCGGATCGATGTGCCGGGGCTGCTGCATCTTCAGCATTCCGGCAATGCTCCGGTGCATGAACGCCCGCGCCCGACGGCGAATCTGGGCACGAAGGAGGCGGGAAGAATCATCCGGGTGCTGCTGTTGCCCGCTCATGCAGGCAAGCGCTGGACCCAGAGGCTGCTTCAGGAGCGCTGTGAGCCACTCGTGAGCCTGGGGCTGGTGAACAAGGTGGTGCGGCATCTGCGGGACGAAGCTTTTCTAGAATCTTCGGAAGGCGGATTCCTCGTTCATGATCCGCTCAAACTCCTCCATGCCTGGCGGGACATGTATCGTTTCGATCAGCAGGAAAGGCACGGCTATTTCACGCTGCTGAAGAACTTGGGGTTGGTAAAGGCTGTGTCGCAGGTGTTCACCAAGACCGGCGGGCAGTTGCTTTATGCGGGGTTTTCAGCAGCCACGATTCAAGCTCCCAACGTTCGTCAGCCTTTGACCTGGCTCTATGTCCACCGTCAGCAGATCACGCTCTTCGAGAAGACCTTCGAGGCCAAGCCTGTGGACTCAGGTGCCAATGTCATTGTTTTGATTCCGCAGGATGACGGGGTGTTTGCCAATCCTGACGGCGGACTTCTGGAGGACTTCCCCGTCGCTTGCACCTGCCTGCCGCAGACCTATGTGGACCTTTGCCATAGTGGTGGACGAGGCCAAGAGGCTGCGGAGGCTCTGCTGGAGCGTAGGCTGAAGCCGGTCTGGAAAGCCGCAGGTCTGAAGGTATGATTCCCGAACCCAGACAGCTCGAAGACTATAGCGACCGGCAGGTAAAGGCCGCGCATCGAGTGCTAGTGGACCTGGGGCAGGTGCTGGCCTCGTTCAAAGACAGCCTCGTCATCGTGGGCGGATGGACACCCGACTTGCTGCTGCCGCACGCCGGGCAACCGCACATCGGCAGCATTGATGTCGATCTCGCGCTGGATGCAAAGAAGCTCGGCGAAGGCCAGTATGCCGAACTGATCCAGCTCCTGCTGGACACGAGACGCTACAAGCCGGGAGCCAAGGATTTCCAGCTCGTGGCGGAGGTGGACTTGCAGGATGGCGGGACACCTGTGCAGGTGGAGGTGGACTTCCTCGCCCCCAAAGAAGTGAAGCTGAAAAAGAACAAGCCAAAGCTGCTGGATTCATTCCGGGTACTTCAAGCCGACGGCTGCAACGTGGCCTTCCACGCGCCGGTGGAGATCACGATCCCCGGGCAGAACGTGCGCGGTGCCAGGAACAAGGTGCGGATGCGTGTGGTGTCGCTGGCGGACTTCGTGGTGATGAAAGCCCACGCCATCGGTGGCCGTGACAAGCCGAAGGATGTCTATGATTTGTGCTATGCACTGGAGGAGTTCCCCGGCGGTCTGGAAGCACTCGCGGCTGACTTGAAGAAGCGATTGAAAGGCAAGGAGGTGGCCCGTGCGCTGGAGATTCTGCAGGAGAAGTTTGCCACCGTGGAGAGCTTCGGGCCGCAGCAGTTGGCGGAGTTTCATGACTCGGCCAGCGCCGACGAACGTGCCATGCAAAACCGCCGGGCCTTTGAGCTGGTGCAGCAGCTTCTAAGCCTGCTCAAGAAGAACTAAGCCGCCAGAGTTCTCCCGACTTCTCCCGATTCCCAACTTCATCTTCGAAGTCCCAATCGGGCAGGGGCTTCTCTCATGAGCTCCAGTTTGAGCATGGCTTTGAAGCACTGAACTGCTTCACCGAAAATGCAGCGCCACTGAATGACGGCCTTCAATCGCACAGACAAGAGCGGGTGTGTGAAAAGTTGTCGGGCGTCCGCAGGGAGCGCGTGTATGGTGCAGCCTACTCGCCTGATATTCGCGGGCGGAGGTGGTTGGGCTTGGAAAGTGGTCCGCACACTCCGCATGCGGCTTCTGATTCCCAACCACCGCCCAGGGGACGATGCGGACCACCTCACTCTCCAGGGGTTTGTACGGATGCTTTCTTCACAGGAGGCAACCGAGAGAACCAATAACCAATAACTCCTCACTCTTAACTTCAGCCGCTTCACCCATCACCAATAACTCTTCACTCAACCAAATAGGAAAGTCTTGTCCGCTGCGGGGAAGCTGATCAAACTGCCTCACGAAATCCTGGAGACGAGTGTTTGAATTTCTGGAATTCCGCCATTTGAAACACCTGACACCATTCCCCCCCCTCGAAAACATGAATCAAGAGGCCGAGAGTAGTATTGAAAAAGTAAGGCGTTACAAAGATGGGGCAGTGCTGATCTTCACAAACGCTGAGGCTCTCTACGAAGAAGCTCAATTGCTTGGACAAGCTGGCCATTTTGCTCGAGCCACGGTTCTCCACCAGATCTCAATGGAAGAGTGCTCTAAGGTAGACACACTAGGGTGACGACGGCGCCGGTGATGAGTTTTAAGCCCAACAAATCAGGTATCTATGATCTGAGCGGCAACGTGTGGGAATGGTGTGAGGATTGGTACAACCCAGCGCGCAGGGAGAAGGTACTGCGCGGCGGATCGTGGGGCTA
>CAJCCF010000701.1 GCA_903960845.1 uncultured Verrucomicrobiota bacterium
ACCATCAAGGTGACCACCAACCCTGCTGATGCGGACAACGATGGCAACCCCGACACCTACGAACCGAGCACCTTCGGCAGCACCGGAGCCGATGCGCTGGGCGATGCTGACGGCGACGGTCAGAGCAACTACTTCGAGTACCTTGCCGGCACCAGCCCCGTCAACGCCGGTCAAAGCCTGACCACCGCCCCAACGATCGCCGCCGGAGCCGGCAGCAATGGAGGCAGCTTCAAGCTTGATCTCAATCACGTGCGCCCCGGGGTGAGCTATCACCTGGAAACCAGCAGTGACATGGAAGTTTGGAACCGCATCGGCACCTTCACCTTCAGCGTGAGCGGCAGCGCCACGATCGAAGATCCGACCGCTCCGACCGGCCAGCCTGCCTTCTACCGTGTCAGCCTCGAAGCCACTTCAGGATTGATTCCATAACAGATTGTTTGGAGCACCAGCCCACATGAAGATTTGGAAATGATTGATGCGGGCAGAAATGCCCGCATCATTTTTTTCATTGGACGGCGCTCGGTGTCGAGCGATCCAAACATCACGATGACCACCATTCTTGACCGCCTTTTTTCCATCGGCCCAGTGCGCAAAACCATCTGGCGCCTGTGGTATCCCTTCCTGACCCGGCGGATCAGGAGTGAGGGTGTTTTGTTCCTGAACTACGCCTTTCAGACTGAACCTTCAGTCGATCTGCAACTCCTGCCTGAGGATGAGCCCAACCGGGCCTGCATTCAACTCTATCACCACGTTGCTTCACAAGCAGAGCTGCTCGGAAAACAGGTGCTGGAAGTCAGCTGCGGTCATGGCGGCGGAGCCTCATGGATCACCCGCACCATGCAGCCTGCGAGTTACACCGGACTGGATCTCAATCCCGCGGGCATCCAGTTTTGCCAGCGCCACCACCACGTGCCAGGACTCACTTTCAAACAAGGTGATGCGCAGAATCTGCCCTTCCCCGATCAGTCCTTCGATGCAGTCATCAATGTCGAAGCCTCCCACTGTTACCCTGATTTTCCAGGCTTCCTCTCTGAGGTCGCACGAGTGTTGCGGCCGGGCGGTTATTTCCTCTATGCGGATTTCCGCTTCCGCCAAAGCATCCCCGGGTGGGAATCCGCAATCAACGCCGCGCCATTGAAAGTCGTGCGGACGCGCGACATCGGGAATGAAGTGCTTCGCGGCATGGATCTGAATGCTCAACGCAGCCGCAATCTCATTCGTGAACGCCTGCCCGGCTTTCTGCAATCACTCGGCAATGATTTCGCCGGTGTGCCCGGATCCCGCATCTACTCGGCGCTGCAGACGGGTGAGCTGTCCTATCGCTCGTGGTGCTTTCAGAAAAGCTGAACTCAATTTTCGCCGACACGGGGAACCGGCGCAGTCTCACTGCATTGATCAGGCTGGCGGGTGGCGCAGCCAGTCAGGACGGAGAGCAAGAACCCGCATAGATTTGATGGCGAAGTCCGGGATTGGGCGCTAGTGGAGTGGATGAAGCTGGAACAAGGTCAGATCTGGAAGCAAGGAGACAATTACCTGCGCATCGTCGAATGGGGACGCATGCACATTGAGTACAAAATCATGAAGGATCCGGCCACCAAAGAGGGCTCGTTTCATCAGGTCACCAAAAAAGAATTTTGCCGGATGCTCAAAGGCGCCGTCCTGCAAAAGATGGAGAAACCAACGGCAGCAGCAGCACCTGAACTCAGTCCCGGACTTTCTCCAGAAATAGTGTGAACTCGTGGCGGTTGTAGGTCAGGTGCGTTTGCGCGAACAGCCGCAGATTCGCTTTCGCAGCCATCTGCACGATTTTGTTAAACAGCGCACAAGGCAGTTCCAGCGTCTCAACACGCGGAAGCTTCAACGTGAAGATCACGAGACCCCTGGGTTTCAAAAAATGCGCGAGTCGGATGACGTGTGAAATGGACTCCTCAGGCGGGCCATTGAGATCGGAGAGGATGGCGTCATACATGGTGCCATCTTTCGGCTCAAAGGTTGCCACATCCGCATGCACGAATTTCAGACCGGGGCGGCCATCCAGGCGTTTGTCGAGCGGCGCACGATCAATGGCGGTCACACGCTGACCACGTGCCAGCAATTCGGAAGTCATGCCTCCGGGACATGCCCCCAATTCCACCCAGTGGCAGCCTGCCGCGAGCGGCGCACGATGAAGCAACAGGTAATGCAGCGCCTCGGCAATCTTCGCCCCGGCCCGGCTGATCGTGTCCGGCGAATCCTGATCGATGTACTTGCTGCCGCCTGCATACAATCCATTGGAGGCACGCGGACTCTGCATCCCGCAAAACAAACCCTCCCTGCCAACAAGACAGAACAACGTCTCCGCCGCCGGATCCTGCTCCTCCACGGTCGACGCGTTGAGTTTGGGAAATAGCTGCAACACCCGCCCGCGCAGATTCGAGGCGAGACTCTTGTAATACTTGTCCGGTGAATTTGGATTCAGTTGGCCGATGAAAATGGCCTGCGGCTTGCGCTCACCAAACTTCTTCAGCAGCGTCTGCGCCGCCTTCTCGATGAAGCCCTCCATCTTCTGCGCATTGCACGGCCAGGTGTGATCCATCGGCAGATTCCAGCGCGCAAATTTGGCCGCCTCAGACTGTTGAATGGCCTGCGGCGTCAGCGTCTTGATCAAATAATAATCATGACCAAGCCGGGTGCTTGTCTCCGCCCCGAACCGCTTCAATACCGCATCAGCGATTCCCTCGAAAATTTCCGGAATGCGCACCAACCAGGCACTGGGTGATGATTCGGTCTGGTTGCTGGCGGCAATGGTCATGTCGGCATGATCTCGCCCCAGTGCTGTCCATCTGCAAGCCTCTGAATGCGTTCCGCTGATCCTTCCTGCAAGGGCACTTACTTTTTATCCAGCCACTCCACGTGAAGAATCTGCTGCACTTTGATCTTACCGCCCGCCTCAGGTATGTCCTCCATGGATTCCTTCCAGGTCACCCGGCACTTTTTACCAACTGAATTCTCAGGGTTTTCCAAAATTTTTTCCACCGTGGAGTCAGGCCTCAGGATGAAAAAGGAGCGTTCCATTCCATCGGCTGTGCGCATGTTCCAGTGCGCATAGTCACCCTGTTCAATGCCCAGAAAACTACCCTGAACCATGAGCGGCGCCTGCGGCTTCACTGAAACCCTGGCCTGCAGAGCAGATATGAATCGGGTGCAGTTATTGATCAGCCGTGACGCCTCCCAGCGAAAATCATTCGATGCCGGCGCCTCCAGTTTCTTGTCTGTGCGGAGCCATTTGAACAGATCTCCATTTTTAAAGTAAAAGCGATCAGCAAAGCGTGCCGTCACCTTCCCTGTCTCCTGGTTGATGGTGCTGTACGTGCGGTAGACAAACAGCGGTTGCCCCTTCTCCAGATAGTATTCCTCACTCCCGTCGCCATCCTCACCAGGCACCGTCGCAAGGATCTTGCGGAGAGCCTGCCCATCAAACCACCCTTCCAGGGCAAAGGTCAGTTCATCGTCCTTATGTATCGCCTTCACTTTCTTGAATGCTTTCTCGTGATCGTTGATCTCGGCATACACCGCGCGGTGATGTGCCGTATCATCCTGCGCCCGGCCGGCCAGGGGCAAAACCATCCAGGCAATCATCTGAAAAACGAAAAGGGCTCTCATCCGCGCATCCTTGCGAAAAAATCGATCCACGCAAGAAGCACCACCGCTTTGAAAAAGCACCGACTGGTATTTCCCTGTCTTTCGGGCACGAACTGTGTCAGGGACGCCGAATGAAAGTAGAACGACTCAAATATGTGATCTGGGCAGCCGACATGAACCGCGCCGTGCAGTTCTATGTCACCGTTTTTGGCGGCACGATTCTGAAGCAAAACGACATCATCAGCGAGGTTTCGATCTGCGACGGCATCATCGGCATCCACGGCGGGGGTGAAGGCACACGCACCTGGACAGGTCTTAGCTTCCAGGTGGCCGATGTCATCGCGGGTGCTGCAGAAATCGTCGCCGCAGGCGGCCAGCTCACTCGCGAACCTCAACCTGAAAACGGCGAACCGCCCCACCTTGCCATGTGCATGGATACCGAGGGCAACGAGATCATGCTGACACGCAAGCGCGTTCATTGAAACGCCGGTGCGCCAGATTGCAGCGCGGACTCTTCATTTTGCCATCAGCGCAGGCACCAGATTAGGCGTAACTCAGGCAACTTGAGGAGCGTGAAACATGAACTATTCTGATGAGGTGGCGCACACCTGCAGTGCCTCAGAAAGATCTTTGAGCGCATAACAGCAGCCCATCTTCGTCTTGATGGGTCGGCATTCACGCATCAGACTCGGTGCCTCATGCGCCCGCTTTTCAGCATCTGTCACATCCCTGCCCTTCTCATGATCATTGCAGGGATCCTGCCTGACATATCAGCCCGGGCCGAGAATTATCCGCTCGCCAAAGCCCTGGCCCCCCAGTTGCGACCACTGGGTCTGACAGCAACAGCGGACCCGAAGGGAATGGATCAGGTCAAGAGCCAGATCATCAACATCATCAATGCCATGGAGACCAGCTCCAAAACAGGCGGGCCGGATGGCACGGGACTAATCAGCAAAGCCTTCGATTTCCAGCCTGCCGTGGGCAGCAAGCAACGGATGACGATGCAGCGCAATCTTCTGCAGATCTGGCAGGAGGCCCGTGATCTGGGCTGCTTTAACAGCAAGCATCAATACACTGGCATGATCACGCGGCACTCCGACGCAGGCTCTCAGGCATTTTTCGAATACATCGTTCCTCTGGATGTGGCTCCCAAGTTCTCTCGTGACATCTCGAATGTGCGGCTCGTCGCCCCTTCAAAAGGCCGCTTCAAAACCTCTGCGGACACGGCGCGTGATCTGGCTTTCAGAGAACAACTCCGGGCCATCGAGCAGGAGATTGAAGAAAAAAAACGCTCGATCACCAAGCCGACAAACAAGTTCGGGCAAACCAGGGAAGAAGCTGGAAAAATATTTCAGGAGGAAATGAAGCGGGCGGGTGAGGCGGCCAAGGAACCACCGCACATCAAGCTCAACGGGCGCCTCATCCAGCAACCGATGAAGCGCAACGGCTACCAGTGGATCTATTCCATTGAGATGGTCAATATCTCACCTCATCCCACGGAAATCACCGTGGAGTGGTGGCTCGTGGGTGACACTGAAATGAAGCACTTGAACTACCTGATGGCCGAAGGAATCGAACGAGTGCCTCTGCGCACCATGGGCACCCATCAGATGCTGCTCAAAACCAAATCCAAAGGCCACTATGACGGTCGGGCCGACGACCTCGACGGCCTGGCTCCAACGGATCCTAAACGAGGAAAGACGGAAGCCAATTATCGTGGAGCCGTGATCCGGGTGGTGCACGGAAAAGACCAGATCGTGGCGACGTGGACTTCCGATGCCACGATGGCCCGTTGCCTGACGCTGGACCCCAAGGATGAGTACAATCTTAGGCGCATGCCCAAACTCTACGAGAACCCGCCGAAGAAGTGAGCCCTGTTTCAGGCTCTCACTTCCCATTCCAACCGAACCGTTTTTGGCTGGTGCGCGGTGCAGGGTTCGAACCTGCGACCCCTGCCGTGTGAAGGCAATGCTCTACCACTGAGCTAACCGCGCGTTGATGGGGGCCGAGAGATAAACACTCGTGAACTCTTTGCCAGTCCTTTTTTCAACGATGGGTAAAGTTTCTTCACTTATGCATGCCTTGATCAGCCCCTGCTTTCGCGTCAATTACGCCCAAAGCGACTGCGGATATGCGCCAGCGGCGACCAGCGCGCGAATGGAGGCAACGACGTCGGCTTTGTCTTCCGGATAGGTCACGCCAAACCAGGAGTCATTGGACTCCAGCACCTTCACGTCAGCTTTGCCGGTCTGGATCAGCACGTCGACTTCCTTTGGCACATAGCACTCGGCCTTCTGATCCTGCCCGTTCACCTTGAGAAACTCGGTGAATGCAGCGCGCAGGTGCCCAAAAATGTCAGGCGTGAAGCCGAAGAAGTTCATCGAGACGACTTCCTCACCCGTCAGAGGCAGGGGCGGATCGGTTTCACGATTCTCTGCGCCAGTGGGTGTTCGGAAAATCTTGGTCATTTCCGTGACAGAGACAAGCATTCCGTCACTGCCGCGCTTGCACACGCCGCGCGCCACGCTGCCGTGATCAGACAGGGTGTTTTTCAAATAAAACCCAACCATCGAGTAGTGGCTCTTGCCATCAGCAGGACGCTCGGCCGTGAGATCAGCGGCTATTTTCGCGAAGGCGTCGCGGCCATAGAAATCGTCGGCATTGATCATGAGGAAGTGTTCATTCACCACCGCCTCGGCAGCCAGCACGGCATGCGCGGTGCCCCAGGGTTTCGTGCGACCTTCAGGCAGTGTGAATCCGGCCGGCAGATCGTTGATGTCCTGAAAGGCATAGTCCACCTGGATACGATCACCAAACTTGGCCCCGATCTGCGTGCGAAACTGCTCTTCAAAGTCACGGCGGATTACGAACACCACTTTACCAAAGCCGGCGCGAATCGCGTCAAAGACGGAGTAGTCGAGCACCACCTCACCGGAGGGTCCCATGGCATCGAGTTGTTTAAGGCCGCCGTAACGGCTGCCCATGCCGGCAGCGAGAATGAGGAGAGTGGGTTTCATGTTGTGGGAAATGGTAAAATCTGGTGCCGGATTCATGGAGGGGCGGGACATCGCGTCAAATCCCTTGTGGGCTATACACTGCAGGAATGGTGAAATTTCGCAGGCCTTCGGCTTAACCTTCTTTTCCTGCAATCCTATCTTTACAGGTCACGTATTCACTCAACCTTTAATTCTCATGAAATTCACCACCTCTCTCTCTGTCGGCATCCTGGCCCTGGCCTCCCAGCCCTTAATGGCGGATTCCCTCTCCGACTCCTACCTCATGATGTTCAAACCCCTGCCTGCCGAGGCACCGGCCGCAGACAACGAACTCAGCGAGGCCAAGATCAATCTCGGGCGCATGCTCTATTACGAGACCCGCATTTCCAAAGGCGGCAAGATGAGCTGTAACTCATGCCACATGCTCGAAAAATACGGTCAGGACAATCTCCCCTTCTCTCCCGGCCATGAAGGCAAACTCGGAGGTCGCAGTTCACCTTCCACTTACAATGCCGCCATCCACATCGCCCAATTCTGGGATGGTCGCGCCCCAAGTGTCGAAGAGCAGGCCAAAGGTCCCGTGCTCAACCCCGTGGAGATGGGCGCTCCCAGTGCTGATTTCGTCGTTGAAGTCCTGAAGTCCATGCCCGGCTATGTTGAAGCCTTCAAAGCCGCCTTCCCGGGCGAAGCCGACGCCGTCACTTACAACAATTTCGGCAAGGCCGTCGGTGCTTTTGAGCGCAAGCTTCTCACTCCATCACGCTGGGACGAATACCTGAAAGGTAAAAAAGACGCCCTCAGTGCCGCCGAGGTCAAAGGCTATGAAACCTTTGCAAAAACCGGCTGCGTCACCTGCCACAACGGTCCTGCCGTCGGCGGCGCCATGTATCAGAAACTCGGCCTCGTCAAAGCCTGGCCCGAACTCGCAGACCTTGGCCGCTTTGAGGCCACCAAGCAGGAAGCTGACAAACACTTCTTCAAAGTCCCCAGCCTTCGCAATGTCACCGAGACGGCTCCCTACCTGCATAACGGCTCAGTCAAGACCCTCGAAGAAATGGTCAGCCAAATGGCGGAGCACCAGCTTGGCAAAACCCTGACGACTGAGGAAAATGCCAGCATCGTCACCTTCCTCAAATCCCTCAAAGGCGATCTGCCGAAGGAATACATCGCCCAGCCGAAACTTCCGGAAAGCAGTCCAAAAACGCCGAAGGCCTAACTTTAATGACCTCATGAAAGCCCGCCGGAAATGGCGGGCTTTTTTGTGCCTATCTTATACCTGATCTTCCGGACGAGGACCTGAGTCTGAAGAGTCGAAAGACGATCAGACAGCCCGCAGCACAGCCTCGGCCACGCGCATCCCATCCGCTGCTGCGGAGATGATGCCACCAGCGTAGCCTGCACCTTCACCGGCTGGGTAGAAGTTTTTAATCGTCGTGCAAAGAAGCGTGTGGGGATCACGCGGAATGCGGGCTGGCGAAGAACTGCGGGTTTCAGCACCCGTGAGAATGGCGTCGTCCAGATGATAACCGGGAAGCTTTTTCGCAATCTCAGGTACGGCCAATTTGATCGTGTCGATGACATATTCGGGCAGACATTCACGGAGATCAGTCCACACGACACCGGGCTCATAGGAGGGTTTGACTTTCCCCTGACCCGAACTGGCGCGTCCGGCCATGAAGTCGCCAAGAAGCTGCGCTGGCGCATGGTAATTCCCGCCACCAAGCCGATAGGCGGCTCGCTCGATCTGACGCTGAAACTCGATCCCGGCGAGCGGGTGATGCTCACCATAATCCTTCGGGTTGATGTCCACCATGAACCCGCTGTTTGCGTTCGCCTCCTCACGCGCATAACTGCTCATGCCGTTGGTCACGACCGTGCCGGGCTCAGAATTGGCTGCGACGACAAGACCGCCCGGGCACATGCAAAAACTGTAGGCGGCGCGGCCCGTGGGGCAGTGCGCGACGAACTTGTAAGGCGCGGAACCGAGCCTCGGATGGCCGGCCCATTTGCCATAGAGCATCTGGTCCACCAGACGCTGCGGGTGCTCAATGCGGACTCCCACTGAGAAGGGTTTGGCCTCGAATGGCACGCCGTGACGGTGCAGCATTTCAAAGGTGTCGCGACTGCTGTGTCCGATGGCAAAGATGATGGGTGCACCTTCAATGACACTGCCATCAGCCAGCACCACCGCACGCAGGGTATCCTGTTCGATCACGATATCACTCACCCGCGCGCCAAAGCGCACTTCACCGCCAAGAGAAATGATTTCCTCGCGGACATGGCGCACGACTTTGATGAGCCGGTCCGTGCCGATGTGTGGCCGCGCCTTGATCAAAATGTCCTCCGGGGCGCCGGCGGCAACCATCTCCTTCAACAACCACGGGATGCGATGCTCGCGATCCCGGATCTGCGTGTAGAGTTTTCCATCGGAAAAGGTGCCGGCGCCGCCTTCACCGTATTGAACGTTAGACTCGGGATTAAAATCCCAGCCGCGCCGCCAGAATCCGGTGACATCACGCGCCCGGTCTCCGGCCGCCTTGCCTCGCTCGAGGAGGATGGGTTTGCATCCGGCGCGGGCAAGCAGGAGACCGGCGAAAAGCCCGCAAGGCCCGGTGCCTACGATAACGGGGCGGCTTGAGATCACATGCTCTCCACGAAGCGGCAACTGCCGGTAGGTTTCATCCGGAGCAGCGCAAATCTGCGTGTCTTTGACCAGTGATTTGAGCACTCGCGATTCGTTCTCCACCTCCGCAAGCAATGTGTAACTGAAGCTCACATGCTGACGGCGGGCGTCGATGGCGCGCTGCTTGATCGTGAAGCCGCGCAAGTCCGTGTCGGCAACACCGAGCCGTTTCAGCAAGGCCGGACGAATATCGGTATCAGCATGATCGACGGGGAGAGTGAGTTGAGAGATTTGCAGCATGGATCAGACTCCCCCGCCCTCCTGATCGTCTTCGGTGTAGGTGCCGCCGTAGCCTGGACGGTACATGCGCATGCCGGTCATCAAACTGAGTGCGTCAAAGTGCTTATCTTTGGCAAACACGCGTAAATTCCGGCGCAGAGCGACGCTGGCGATAAGGATGTCATTCCAAGGCAGGACATGTCCCTTATCACGCATCATCCAACCGACAGAGATGGCCTTTTCCCAATCCTGGGCATCTGCCTGAAAGTGCGGGACGATGGAAAAGTACTGTGCCATGCGCTTGCGCTCTTCTTTGCGGGAGCCGCCGAGCACTTCGAGAAGCACCGGACTTGTGGTCGCTGCTTCATACTCTTCGAGGAGTGTCTCAAGTGCGACCTTGATACCGATGTCACCGTCACGCCGGGCGGACTCGATCCAAATGGAAGAATCTACAAGAACCATGACGTCAGATGTCCTGCTTTTCGATCTCCTCGTTCAGGACAGGATAATCAAATGCACCCTGCCTGAGCAATTTGCCAAATTCTTTGGCCTTCTGCCTCTTCACGAACTCGGTCACAGCCCGCGCCACGGCGGGACTTTTTTTTGATTCCCCCATCATGCCGACCAGGTCTTCTAAAATGCTCTCTTCAATATCTACTGTGATTCTCATGCCGCGATTTCACCCATATTTACATCTTCCACAACTCATATTTTCATCTTTTAAACATGTTTCATCCAAATAAAAGACGCCCAAAGATGATAGCGGCCACCATTCCTATGAAATCAGCCGTCAATCCAGCCATGAGTGCGTGACGGAAGCGGCGAATGCCGACGCTGCCGAAGTAGACGGTAAGAACATAGAACGTCGTTTCTGTCGAACCGTAGAGGATGGCGGCGGTGAATTTAACCATCTCGCTCAAATCCGGGCGGGTGAGGATCTCATTGAGAATGCCCTGCGCACCGGAACCACTGAGTGGCCGCATGAGAGCAAGGGAGAGAAGTTCCACCGGAAAACCGAGCAAGCCTAAAACCGGGGCCAGTGCGTACTCCAGCAATTGAAAGGCTCCCGACTCACGCAGGATCGCCAGCACAGCAAGCATGGCGACAAGATAAGGCATGATGCGAACAGCGACTTGGAAGCCCTCCTTGGCCCCATCGACAAACTCTTCATACACTCGCACCCCGCGCGCCCAGGCGACACCGACAGCAAGGATGAGGATGGCCGGGATCGCCAAACCCGATGTGCCATCCATCATGCGCCGCCACACAGGAGGCTCAGGTTTGGTCTCCCGGGTGCTGGTGGCCTGGGCCATCTCCTTGTTCTTCGCAAGCGTGGCCATGGCTTCGGCTTTGCGTTGAGCAGATTTCTCGAGAACCGAGGCCAACCCGGATTGCTGAAGCACCGTTTTTCTCCAAACGGGAGGCCCGAGCTCGAGCGCTGAGACACCGATGAAAAGGACTGCCAGAAAGCAAAGCCACCTGCGGGCTCTGCGGGAAATGCCACCGTTCGAACCTGTTGATACCGCACTCCTGGTCTCGATCTCCTCCTCGTCAGGCAGGGAGACAAATTGCGGCAGTCTTTGAAAACTCTTGGCCGCCATCACCGCACCGAAAGAGGCGCAGGCGGTGGCAAGGATGGTGGGGACAATGACTTGGTAGCTGTTTCTGATGCCGGCGGCATTCAGGAAGTTCATGGCCGACATCGGGATCAAAGTGAAAGCGCCTGTATTCAATGCCAGGAAGGTGATCATGGCATTGCTGGCGCTTTGCTTATGCGGGTTGAGTTCCTGCAGATGCCCCATGGCCTTCAGTCCGAGTGGCGTGGCATTGTTCGAAAGGCCGAGCATGTTCGCCGAAAGGTTCATCACCATCGCACTCATGGCCGGGTGCTCCGTCGGCACGTCCGGAAAAAGCCGGCGCAGCAAGGGCGAGAGGAGGCGGACCACAGCCTCAAGCACACCCGCTTTTTCCAGCAGGCGCAGCACCCCGAGCCAGAACATCATCATGCCAGCCAGCGGCAGGGCGATGCCCATGACGGCTTTTTCCGCGCCTTTCATGGCCGCATCGATCACGCTGGCATCACCCGACACCCGGCCCACGAGTCCGGCGACAATCAATCCAATGAAGAGCAGCGTGGCCCAGATGTAATTCAGCATGGTGGTAGAGTGCGTTGAGTTTGAGAGCTATTCAATCACGCCCCATCAATCGACGCACTTCATCTTCGCCATAGGCGGATTTGCGGCCTTTTTCATCCAGTTCGATAAATTTCGGCGTGTTATTCTTCGCCGCACTTTTTGAGGCGCGGATGTCGGCATTCGTTTTGAAGACATCATCGGCCCCGGTAAAAATTTTGGTGCCACTCCTCAGTGCTTTGTCAGCAAATGGACTCCTGTTCGTTTTGAAACTGTCATCACCATAGGCCGGAGACTTGTCACGCTCGGCGAAGCTTTGCCCGCCCATCGGACTTGAGTGGTCAGCCTCTGCCGACTGCTTCGTCTTGAACGCTCCGGTGGTGTAAGATTTCACCCCGTTGAAATCCCGGGCACCATACTTCTGGCGGCTGAGCCACGCGGTATTGCGCTCTTTTTTGCCAAAGGAAGCCTGCATCGTTTTATCGAACTGGCTGCGGTCATTGGGATCATTCAT
>CAJCCF010000702.1 GCA_903960845.1 uncultured Verrucomicrobiota bacterium
AGGATTTGTGAAGATCACCAAGGGCGTCACTGGAGACAGAGACCTTCATGGCATGGTCCTGCGCATTTCTTCGAGAAAGTCTTTGAGCGGCATCAGGTTGGCTTCACCCGAGGCAAGGCGGCGTTCACGTTCGGCGAGCAATTCAAAATGCCATTCCTGCGGGCCGGCTTGTTCGCCTGAATCGGCGTCATCAAGGTCTTGAGTGAGTGCTTCGCGCAGCGCTTCTTTCTGAGCGCGAGTCATCCGTTCCAAAGGGATTTCAATGGGCGGTGTGGTGGCGATAATCATAAGTTTAGAATACTTATCAGTGTCTGGATTGGCAATCTCGGTCTCTCACTCGCTGGCCGCCGTCACGGTCATCACTTCTTCGAGGGTGGTGATGCCTTCGGACACTTTGCGGAAGCCGTAGTGGCGCATCGGGATCATGCCGTCCTTGAGCGCCTGGGCTTTGAGTTCCATGGCCGTGGCGCGCATGTTGATCTTCTCCTGAAGGGTCTCGGTCATCAGGCATATTTCCATGATGGCGAGACGCCCGCTGAAGCCGGTGTTGCGGCAGGAACGGCAGCCGACGGGGTGGAAGAGTTTGTCTTTCCACTCCAGCGGGAAGCCGCAGGCCTTCAGGTAGCTCTCTTCATGATGCGCAGGTTCCTTGCAATGCGGACACAGCGTGCGGACGAGACGCTGGGCCTGGAAGGCGCGCACCGAGGAGGAGACCATGAAGGGCTCGATGCCCATGTCGAGCAGACGCGAGATGCCGCCGACGGCGTCATTGGTGTGCAGGGTGGAGAAGACCAGGTGACCCGTGAGTGCGCCACGGATGGCGATTTCAACCGTCTCCTGATCGCGCATTTCACCGACCATGATGACGTTGGGGTCACCGCGCAGGATGCTGCGCAGACCGGCGGCGAAGGTGAGGTCGATCTCCGGCTTCACCGCGATTTGAATGATGCCGTCCAGCTTGTTTTCCACCGGGTCTTCGATGGTGACGATGCGGCGGTCCTTGGTGTTCAGCTCCTTGAGCAGGGTGTAAAGCGTGGTGCTCTTGCCGGAACCGGTCGGACCGGTGATCAGGATGATTCCGTTCGGCGCGGCGAGCAGTTTGCGGAACTTTGCTTCGGTGTCGGGATCCAGGCCGAGGGCGCCCATGTCGAACCGTTTCCGCGTCAGCAAACGCAGTGCCACGGACTCACCATTGACGCTGGGGATGGTGGCGACGCGGACGTCGATTGGTTCACCATCGAGCTCGAGATTGATGCGCCCGTCCTGCGGCATGCGGCGCTCGGCGATGTCGAGATGCGCCATGATTTTCAAACGCGAAATGAGTGAGTTTTGCAGCACGCGCATGTTCGGCGGCACGGGCACTTCAATGAGCTTGCCATCGACCCGGTAACGGATGCGCAGATCGCGCTCCAGCGGTTCGACGTGAATGTCGGTGGCGCGTTCCTTGAGGCCTTCACGGAAAATCTGATTCACAAAATTGAGCACCGTGGCTTCCTCATCAGCCTCATCGAGCACGTTGACTTCCTGCTTCAAATCATCGTCCTGATCGGCACCCTCGCGGCCTTCGAGCAGTTCTTCAAAATTCTCCGCTCCAACGCCGTATCCCTGATGCAGAGCTTCCAGAATCCGGTGACGGCTGGCGATCTGCCAGCGGACGCGCTTGCGCAACTCCTGACCCACGGCCTGACGCGCGCGGAGATCAAAGGGGTTGTAGGTCAGCACCGTGGCTTCGACCGCGCTGACGTGCGCCGGATAGATGCGGTGACGCAGCGCCAGTTTGGCGGGGAAGCGATTGTGCAGGCCCTCCTGAGCTTCGCCTTCATCGCCGGAGAAGGGCATGTGCAGCATCGAGGCGAGCTGGGTGAAAAAACTTTCCTCGTCCACCACGCTTGCGTCGAGCAGGGCCTCGATCATCGGCTGCCGTTTGTCACCGGCATCCTCCAGGACATGGCGCAGTTTCGCTTCGTCACGGCAGCCGGCTTGTTTCGCGGCTTGGGAAAGGACATCGGAGAGCGATTGGTAAGGCATGTTGTGGGAGCGCTCTAGAACGCAGGTTTGTGGCGTAAGTTGCGCTTAAATCAGGGATGGAAGAGATGAGTCAGCAGCCAGACGTAAAGGGTGAAGATGCCAAGCAGCATCCCCATGAGTGAAACAACGATCAAAGCAAGCAGCGCGAAGAGGCGCCAGGTGCTGCGTTTGACACGTTCATGATGCCCGGCCTGCCAGTCCTGGAGCAGCCGCAGGTTGCGGAGGTTTGACTTGAAAAAGGCGCTGATGACCGGGCCAAGGGCCGGCAGGAAATCGCAAAGCGTGTTCATCAGCAGGTTTCCCGCCATGCGCAGCAGCACGGCAATGCTGACCCGGCTGCGCACCGCTTCGACCAGGATGATCAGTCCGCCCGCCGAGGCAAGGGTGCTGCCGATCCCTGGAAACAGCGACAGCAGCGGATCCAGCCCGATCTTGTAGTTGGTGCCGGGGATGCGCAGCCAGTTGTCCAGCCATTTGGCCAGAAACTGTGCCAACGTCGATTCCACCGGCCTGCCTCTGGCATCCCTGCGAAAGCCATGCTTCCCGGGCGGGATAATTTCATCAATGATGATGGGATCAGGCGGCATGGGCCAAAGTAGGCGTGCCAGCCCGACCGGCAACCGATAGAGTGGGCTTGAATGATGCAACCGGCTTTCGGATTTAAACGCGGGTCATGAACCTGGCGGACACTTCAGGTCACGCGTGCAATTGGCTTTTCTGAATCCTGTGCCAGTCTGGTTGCATGTCCCTTTGCCTTTCCTTCCCTGTTACTGGAAATCCAACCGAGGTGCTTGAGTTGATCGAGCACCCGCTGCCGGAACTTACCGGCCATGAGGTGCGCGTGAGGATGCGTTATGCGCCGGTGAATCCGGCCGACCTGAATTTTATCGAGGGCAATTACGGACGTGCCGCGCATCCACCCGCCATCCCCGGTCATGAGGGCTGTGGCGAGGTCGAGGCCGTGGGGCCCAAGGTAATCTCGCTCGAAAAAGGGGATGTCGTGATTCCACTGCTCGGCACCGGCTGCTGGTCCCAGCATCTCACCGCCGCTGAGCATCACTTTGCCAAACTGCCTCCATCCATCGATCCCGTGCAGGGCTCCATGCTGCGGATCAATCCCGTCACCGCCTGGCATCTGCTCACGAAGCATGTCGATCTCGAAGCCGGCGACTGGGTGGCGCAAAACGCCGCCAACTCCGGTGTGGGCCGCGCCTTGATTCAGATCGCCAAACACAAGGGGCTGCGCACGATCAATTTCGTCCGCCGGGCCGAACTGATCCCCGAACTGCTCGAGTTGGGCGCGGATGCGGTGTTTCTCGATGATGACAACGGTGTCGCTCAAGCACGGGCGCTGCTTGCCACCGTGCCGCTGAAACTCGCCGCCAATGCCGTCGGCGGTGACAGCGCCATCCATCTCATGGACCTGCTCGGCCATGAGGGCATGATGGTCACGTATGGAGCGATGAGCCGTCGCAGTCTGAAGGTGCCAAACAAGTTTCTCATTTTCAAAAACCTGCGGCTCCACGGCCTCTGGATCACCAAATGGTTCGAGCAGGCCAGCAGTGCTGAACTTTATGAAGTGCTGGAGCCGCTGGCTAAAATGATCATCCATCATGAGCTTTTCACCGCTGTCGATGAAGTCATCCCGATGAAGGATCACCGCAGGGCCATGCAGCGCGCCCAGGAAGGCGGGCGCCGTGGCAAGGTCGTGCTCGACCTGGCCTGAGGAATTCATCTCGACAGGGCCAGCGGTTGCACGCTAGAAATGCGTTCTCTCATGAAACGCATTCCTTATTCAACCCGCCGCCAGTTCATCGCGAAGTCCGCCGCCGCCATTGGTTTTCCGACCATTGTGCCCGCAAGTGTGTTTGGTCAAAACGCACCGTCCAACAAGATCACCATGGCCGTGCTCGGCTGGGGCATGATGGGCCCGGGTAACACGGCCAAATTTCTCAATGAAGCCGACTGCCAGATCGTGGCGGCCTGTGACATCGACAAAGGCAATCTGCAGAAGGCGCTCAACACCATCAACAACTCCTACAAGAACAAGGACTGCAAAGGCTATCACGACTACCGCGAGGTCATGGCGCGCAAGGACATCGACACCGTCATGATCGCCATCCCGGACAACTGGCACGCGCTCACCTCCATCGAAGCCGCGAAAAACGGCAAGGACATCTACGGTGAAAAGCCGCTCGCCCGCACCATTGCCGAGCAGCAGGCGATCGTGCGCGCCGTGCAGAAGTATCAGCGCATCTGGCAGACCGGCTCCTGGCAGCGCAGTGAAAACAATTTCCGCATCGGAGCCGAAATCGTGCGCAATGGCCTGATCGGCAAACTCACGCATGTCGAGGTCGGTCTTCCCGCCGGTCACCATGACTTTGCCAAAACGGGTGACAAGCGCGGCGTCACCCCGCCGCCTGCCGATCTTGACTATGAGATGTGGATCGGACCGGCCACGATGCAGGATTACATCGAGTGCCGCATTCACAAAAACTGGCGCTGGGATTACAACATCGGCGGTGGTCAGTTGCTCGACTGGATCGGCCACCACTGCGACATCGCCCACTGGGGCATGGACATGGACAGCAGCGGTCCGACTGAGATCAAGCCCGTCCAGGTGGACATGCCGCCGCGCACCGACATCTGGAACACCGCCACCAAGTACCGCGCCGAAGCGAAATACGCGGGCGACATCACCATGACCATCGCCGGTGGACATGAAGACATCAAGATGGGCACCAAATGGATCGGCACGGATGGCTGGGTGCATGTCAATCGCGGCAGCTACGACGCCTCCAAAGACAGCCTCAGGAAGATCGTCAAAAAGCGTGAGAGCGACAAGCCGGACGCCAAGGTCATCGAAAGCTCCGCAGCACCGAAGCTCGGTGATGACGTGATCAAAACACGCCTCTATGAAACACCCGGTCACCACCGCAATTTCCTGGACTGCGTGAAGAGCCGCAAACCCACCGTCACTCCCGTGGAGACCGCTCACCGCAGCGCCACACCGGGGCATCTGGCATTGATTTCATTCCTGGTGAACCGCCCCATCAAATGGGATCCCGTGAAGGAGGAGATCGTGGGCGATGCCGAAGCCAGCAAGCTGCTCACCCGCGACTATCGCGGCTCGTGGAAACTGGAGGCCTGAGCCTGGAAACCGTGTTGAGAGTGACTTGTTGTGCGCCTGAAACGGAAGCCA
>CAJCCF010000703.1 GCA_903960845.1 uncultured Verrucomicrobiota bacterium
TGATCATCAAACCCCGCTCTACCATTGGATGCCTGCTCTTCGTGGCGCTTAGCGCGACCACTCTGAAGGCGCAGGAAGGCCAACTACCTGTGAGCCGCACCACGGGTGCTCTCACCATCAGCCTTCCAAAAAACAAGCCGACACTCATGGCGCTGCCTTTGGCAGACATTGTGGCCACGGGCACCGTCGTTACAGTGGACGGCCCCGGCTTATACACACTGACCGGCACACTTCCTGACGTCACCACCACCGCGCATGCGCTCAAAATCATCAGCCGCGCGGACCAGCGTGGTGCCGGCGCCAGTGCGCCTGCCGGCACGAGCACAAACGCTTACGGCCTCTCGGCTAGAATCACCGACAAGACTGGTCAGCAAGTGGCTGCTGCTTTGAGCACCGCACCCAATGCGGGCGACAAAGTCGTCATCTACAAACTGCGCACTCTGGGCCAACTCTTCACGGGAGCTGCACTCAACACGAATGCGGCTGAGGCGAGTGCTGACGTTGTTTACTTGAGCACCGGCGGCACTTTCGCTGGTTACTTCAACACAGGGGCCGCCTGGGTTTCAGTGGCGACTCCAGCAGGTGCTGATCAATCGAGCACGGTTTTGGATGCTGGATCAGCCGTCCTCATTGTGCGCAAAAATCTCGGTACTGACACTTCGGTCCGTGTGACCGGCGTGACACTGCCAGGCCGTGAAGCAGGCGCCGTGGTGGCAGGCTTCAAACTGGTGAACAATCCGTTCTCGATTTCCACGACGCTGGAAGCAAGTGGTCTTCAGCACTACATTACCAGCGGTGCGGGCCCTGGCTCTGCCGATACCGTTTACCTCGAAAACAACGGCGTCATCACTGGCTACTATTACAAGAGTAGCGGCCTCGGCGGCAGAGGCTGGCGCGTGCTTGGAGACAACATCTCTAATCAAGGTGCGGCGCTGATTCGCCCAGGTAAATCACTCCTCTTCAAAGAGCAGGCTGGCCTGGCTGGCGTGACCCTTCCAGAGCCATTCGCTGAGTAAACCAACTCCACCTTATCCGATCACCTATCTTCATGAAAAAGTCATTTATCACAGCCTTTGTGCTGACAGCAATGGGACTGGCAAGCACGGTGAATGCCGCGCAGCTCTATTCCTCAAACTTGGGCAATGGGATCACCAATGCCAGCGGCGCCGCTGTATCTGCCGGCACTGTTCGCTACGGTTATTTCCCCTCGGCTTTCGACTTCACAGCTAACGCTAACAACTTCGCGGCACTCGATGCAGCCTTCGTTCAGGTGTCCAGCTACAGTGGAAATATCCGCACTCAAAACACGGATGGTTTCTTCGATCTGACGCAATCCTTTGCGACGAATGGTTCCTTTGAAACCGTGCCATATGATTCGAGCGCAGGGTCGACAAGCAATGTGGGGGGGGATGTCGCGGGTGAGAAGATCTACATTTGGATCTTGAACAGCGCGACGCCAGCGAGCGCCACTGAACAGGCGATCTTTTCGATCAATCAAACCTGGCCTGATAGCAATGAGTTGTTCACGGACGTGACTGCATCCATTGATTCCGGCACTGCAGGTTTGACTGCTCATTTGGGTGCTTTGGCTGCGGGCGCAAACATCGGCGCAGGTGTTCCTTCCCATAGCATGGCAAACCCGCTGGGCAGTGCCTTGGCGACACGAATTCTGCCAGCTTCCGCGGGCAACACAGTCCTGCGCAACACGGTGGTGACCTTCAGTGTGTCTGTCTCGGGCACCGGTCCGTTCACCTACAAGTGGCGCAAGAATACCGTCGAAATCGGTGGTCCTGGAACGACCACTGGTTCTGCTGCGACGACCAACACCTACTCCATCGGCACAGCTGAACTGGATGAAGATGGCAGCTATGATTGCGTGGTGACGAACGCACTGGGCTCAGTGACAAGCAACGCCCTGGTGCTGGATGTGTTCACCGTGGCCCCCGTGGTCACGCTGGATGCCATTTCGCAGATCCTGAATGTGGGTGATCCATTCACGCTTGCGATCGATGCAGAAGGTCAGGCGACGCTGAAGTATCAGTGGAGTTTGAATGGCAAGTCCATTTTGAATGCCATCAACAAAACCTACTCGATCCCCTCAGCAGCTCTCGCGAATGGCGGTCAGTACATCTGCACCGTTTCCAATGGCACCACCGCCAAAGACATCAGCACGGCAGAAGTCGTGGTGGTGGACAATGCCCCAAAAACTCTGGCGCTCAAAGCAGGCGCAACCGCCACCACCACGCTGAAGGTGAATGTCGGCGGCAGACCGCTGAGCTATGAGTGGTTCAAGGACAA
>CAJCCF010000704.1 GCA_903960845.1 uncultured Verrucomicrobiota bacterium
CGTGATGAGGTCATGATTGGTCAGGTTTAGGCTTCCACCGCTTTGGTACGCTCAAAAAAGTCGTGTTCACCGTTGCTCATATCGCGGGCGAAAATGACGCGATAACGTTTCCCATCCGTCCAGAAAACGGCAAAAATGGCACGACCACCCAGAGATTTGCCAAAGTTGTAATAACGTGTCTCCGAGGAGTCTCCGTCCTCATCGGGCAGGAGTTTAATGGAGAAGGGATCTTCAAACGACTCCTCGATGTCCTTAGGAGGCAGTTTGGTCAGATTGAAGGTTACGCCGATCCAGTCAAAGTCCATAGTGGTGAGATGTGTGTTCGCTACAGCGCGCAGGTTGTCGCAGTTTTTGCTATTTCTTATATTGGATTAACTCTATCTCATATCCCTCGGGCGCGTCAATAAAGGCGAAGCATCCGCTGGAACTTTCTGTGGGACCGTCCGAGAGCGGGTAGCCCCTCGCGGCGGCATGCAGGGCAAAAGCTTCCATGTCGTCCACTTCGAAGGCCAAATGGGTCACGTCCGGGCCCATGATGACAGGGCCGCTGGCCGGGAAACAGCAGATTTCGATCAATTCCTCGCTGTTGGGAGTCTTGAAGAAGACGAGTTCAGACCCGCGTGGTGACTTGTGGCGCTTCACTTCCTCCAGGCCGAGCACGTCCTTGTAAAAGCTGACTGTTTTAGCCAGATCATTCACGCGATAGCGGGTGTGGAGAAGTTTTCTGATCATAGGGATGAGCGGAAAGGGGTGGTGACCATAGAACAGGGCCAGGGTGACCGCAAGGTGTGAAGCTGGGGCTACTCAACGTTCTGAATCTGTTCGCGAATCTTTTCCAGTTCGGTCTTTGCGCTGACGACATGATGGGCGATTTCGGCATTGTTGCACTTGGAGCCCATGGTATTGAACTCGCGGAAAAACTCCTGCACCAGGAAATCCAGGCTGCGGCCAACCGGCTCATCCGAGGCCAGGTAGGAGCGGAACTGCTTCAAGTGACTGGCAGCCCGTGACAATTCTTCCGAAATGTCGGTGCGGTCCGCAAAGAGGGCGATTTCCTTCAGCAAACGCTCATCCTCCAAGGGCAGCGGCAGCCCGGCCAGTGCCAGACGCTGGCGCAGAACCTCACGTTGATACTCAGGCACCAAGGGGGCTTTTTCGGCGATCCTGGCGGCCAGCGACTCGATGGTGGACAGGCGCTCTTCGATTTCGGTGCGCTGGCTTGAGCCTTCCGCCGTGCGCATGGAGATGAATTGTTGCAATGCCGCTTCCAGAGCCGTCTGCAGCACGGGCCAGATCTCTTCCGCCACGGTCTCGGTGGTCTTGGTGACGAGCACACCGGGCAGGCGCAGCACCTCGCTCATGGAAAGCTCCGGGGAAATGCCGAGACGCTCAGCCATCACCCGAAGTTGCTTCACATACGTCGCGGCCACGGCCTCATCGAGCTGCGGCATGGCATCTTCACCCGCTGCCTGATCACATCGCACCTGGACATTCACGCGGCCGCGTGAGCAAACAGCGGACACCTGGTTGCGCACCTGGATCTCCAGATCACCCAGATCGCGTGGCAGATTCACGCTCACCTCGAGCTGTTTGCGGTTCACACTGCTGCATTCCACAGTCCATGTGGTGCCTCCCTGCCGCGCTTCGCCACGGCCAAATCCAGTCATGCTTTTCATAGGCGCCGACACAAGCGGTGTTGTCGCTGGCTGGCAAGATGAGCTTTGCCCCGCACGCACCGTAAAAGCAAAACCGCATGGGGGCGACCCCATGCGGCTTATCAACAAGCCAGAAACCGAAGCGGACGGCGACTGGAAATTAGAAACGAATGCAAAGATCGCAGGTGATGCGGTCATCCATCAGACCGTAGGGCCTGACGACTGCTTTTTCATAGGCGATCCCGAAATCAACATTGTCCAGAATGCGCGAGCGGAAACCCACGCCAAGCGCGCCTTGCGTGGTGTTGCCGGCTCTGTTGCCTCCGAAATTGACCACATCATAGCCATTGCTGCGCAGACCCGGGAAATTGGTGCCGCTGTTCAGGCTGGTGAAGAAGTTCGCCGACACGAAGGGGATGAAATAGCGGCAGGTGTAATAATCCAGCATCAGGCTGTAATGAGCCACCGTGTTCTGCTCGTTTGTAGTCACGGGGATGCGCACGCCCAGATTGCCGGAGAGATGGAAGTCTCCATAGCCTTTCTGGAAAGAAACGAAGGGATTGAACTCGCCACCCCCACGACCCTGGAACACGTCACGCTCACCGGAGGGGATGTGAAAAGTCAGACCCGGTGTGAGGATGAAGTTGTTCTCTTTGTCATCAATCACCGCATATTTGAAACCAAGCGCCAGATCCATCCAGCCCTCGGGGTTGGCGATGGCGTTGTTGTTGATTTTCATGTACCCGTCCTGATTGGCAATGAGGGCCAGCCGATCCGTGACCGCGTAGCGGATTTGCAGGGCATAGAGCTGGGCACTGCCTCCATTGAGGAAGCCGTCATCAATGGTGTGATGAACAAAAATGGGCCGGATTTCCGAGCGAATCACGGCATCCTCGAAGAAGATTGGATTCGTCACGGGGGCGATGGTGTGGTTCTTCCAATCGACCGCCTCGACGGGCGCGCTGGGAGCCTTTGCGGAGAGAACGGGAGTGCCCGCGTAAGCGGCGCTGATGAATGACACGGCTGCGCAGGCGGTGATGCCGAAATTGCGCAACCACCGGCGTTGGTGGGGGAGAGGATGATGGTCCATGGAGGGGATTCATAGCAAGAATCGTTCACGTTGATCCACACCTATTGTCAGAGGTTGCGCTTATTATGTGCTGCCAGTTGGATTGATTTTTCGGAGTGGCGTGGTTTCACGCGGATAACTTAAAAACATCCCTGACTTTACCGTCTGGATGGCTGCAAACAAAACTCGACATCGGATGCTGCCGCGCTTGGCTGGGCCCCCATGAAACTCACCACCTGGAACGTCAACGGCATCCGCGCCTCATTGAATAAAGGACTGCGCGAATACCTGTTTGATAGCGGCGCCGATGTCATCTGCCTTCAGGAAACCAAGGCGATGCAGGAGCAGGTTGATCTGACTTTTTTTGGCGGGTATCAGGCGGTGTGGAACAGCGCCGAGAAGAAGGGCTACTCAGGCACCTGCATCCTCAGCCGCGTGCCATGGCTGAGTCACGAGATCGGCATGGGCAGCGCGGATCATGACAGAGAGGGACGGGTGATCACCACCGAATTTGCCGAGTTTTACGTGGTCACGGTTTACACACCGAACTCGCAGGCGGAACTGGCGCGGCTTCCCTATCGCCTGCAGTGGGATGATGTTTTCCGTGCCTTCATCAAGAGGCTGGAGAGGAAGAAGCCCGTGCTTGTCTGCGGTGATTTGAATGTCGCGCATCAGGAGATCGATCTGGCGAACCCGAAATCCAACCGCATGAACCCGGGCTTCAGTGATGAAGAGCGGGACAGTTTCACCCGCCATCTGGACGCGGGCTTTCTGGATGTCTTCCGCGAGTTCGACCAGAGTCCAGGCCGCTACACCTGGTGGACCCAGCGAACGCCGGATGCCAGGATGAAAAACATCGGCTGGCGCCTTGATTATTGGTTAGCCTCGGGTGCCCTGCGCCCCGCGCTGAAAAGCTGCACCATTCGTGATGATGTGCATGGATCGGATCACTGCCCGGTGGAATTGATGATCGGCTAAAGATTTCCCGCCACATCCAGGCCGGGCTCAATGGCCCTGTCCTCCATCAAATGCTCCACGAGCTGCCGCGCCAGCCATGGCGCACGCAGCACCCCCTTGGAGCCGAGACCATTCAGAAATGCGATCTGCGGCCGCACTGGATGACGGCCGATGAGCGCTTGACGGTGCTGGATGATCGGACGCACGCCCGTTTGTGATCCGGTGATCCGGCAGGGACTCTTTAACAGGGATCGAAGCTTCGTTTCCAGCTCCGCGACAGCTTCCTGTCCGGGCGTGTGGGGCTGATCAAAATCGAACTCATAAGTGGGACCCGCACGCAGCGTGCCATCGCCACGCGGGAGCAGCCAGCAGCCGCGATTGATGATCCGCGATTCGCCACCGGTGTCGGCGGTGACTTGCAGCACGGTGCCGCGACCATTGCGAAAAGGCACCCAGTCAAACCATGGTTGCCGGGCCGCCTCCCAGCCGGTGCAGAAAACGGCGCTGGTGAATGACTGGCCGTTCCAGAGAACCGGTCCGGATGATTGATTGGAATGATTCAGGGAAACTTCACCGCGCTGCCAGCAGCCCAGGCTCTCAAAGTAGCGCTGGCTGGCTGCCAAAAACTCAGCCGTGTTCAGCCAGCCGCAATGCTGCTGCTCGAAGCCGCCGTGAGAATTTGTAAAAATTGAGTCGTTCACCAAAGGCTGCTGCGCGGCAGCATTCAAATAGGGTTGAACGTCAGGCTGCCCGCACCGTCTTTGCCATTGCATGACGGCTTGGTCATCGCGCAACAACTGCACGATCGGCAGCTCATGGTAAAAACGTGCTCCGAGTTTGAGTTCCTTGTCCCGGTAAAACTTCAGCGCTTCGGGATACAGTGTGTCGTAGCGCCAGTTCAGGGTCAGGCGCAGTCCGGTGATGGGTGCCACGAGACCTGCGGCGACCTTGGATGAGGTCAGAGGCTCATCACGATCCACGATGAGAAAAGACAGGCCGCGCTCATGCAGATCCCATGCCAGCGCCGTGCCGGCGAGTCCGCCTCCGATGATGAGCAGTCGTTGAGTCATTCACTTGATGGCGACAGGACCTTCTGGAACCCCGGGGGCTTTTGCCCGCCGCAGGATGTCATTAAAAAAGGTGCCAACCTTCTTGACCAGATCCCTGGAGAAAAACACATGAGGCCCGCCCTCTCCGGTCAGCAGGATGCTTGGCACGCCCGCCTGTCCGAGTGCGGCATCAAATTCCTGAGCTTGAGAATAGGGGACAAGATTGTCGGACGTCCCATGGATATGCATGAAGGGCGGATCACCCTTGCTCACATAAGTGATGGGAGAGGCCGCAGTGGCTTCCGCCAGATGCTGGCTCATGGGGCCTCCGAAGAGTTTGGATATCGCCGTTCCCGGCTTTTCAGGATCGATGATGCTGCCTTTGCCGGGAAAGGTGATGAAGTTTGCCGGGCCGCAGAAGTTGATGACGCAGGCTATCGTTGGTGAGTCGCCCGCTTTGCCGACCTTGCCTTCCAGTGAGGTGACGCCCTGACTGGTTCCGAGAAGACTCACCAAGTGACCGCCGGCGGAGATGCCAATGAGGCCGATGCGGGTGGGGTCAATGCCATGGTCCTGCGCATGAGCACCGAGCCAGCGGAGCGCGGCCTTCACATCGTGAATCTGCGCAGGCCATTTCTGATCCTGTGACAGCCGATAGCCGATGGATGCACCAGCCCAGCCACCGTTTTTGATGAGTTCAAACAGGAGTCCCGTGTCCGTCTTGTCGCCTGCCTCCCATCCGCCGCCGTGAATGTACACAATCAGTGGCAGCGGCTTGTCTGCGGGTTTCTCGGGCAGATAAAGGTCAAGCTTCTGGCGCGGATGATTCAGACCTGCATAGTCAAAATCACGCAGAGCGATAAATCCGGCAGGGGCTGCGGGGTCTGCCCGCCCTGAAGAGGTGAGGCAGAGCAGTGTGAGGAACAGGACCGAAAGGAAACGGGGCATGGGTCTCAGGTAAACGATCCGGCACAGCCTGGGTAACAGAAAAAGCCCGCATCCCGAGCTTTCTTCTCAGACCGCGCCCGGTGCCACACTGAAGGAACGGGTGCGCAGGTCTGAGGCCAACCCCGGCGAAGCGGAACCCTCCCGGGTGCAATTGGTGTGTTACCGACTACCTTTGCCGTGCGTTGTTCTGGCAGTGTGTCCTCTCCTTCCCATAAACTCTGCCCGTTGTGATTACCGAAAGCTTCGATGTGCGGGATTGCCTTCAGCGCGTGCGCGCTGGGGACATGGCGTCGGCACATGCGCTGATCGGTCATCTGCATCCATTGGTGCGGCGCATGGTTCGGAATCACCTGCCACGGCGCGAGAGCGAGGAGGATCTGATGCAGGATGTGTTTTTGAAGCTGCTGCAAAAGCTCGACAGTTACGAGGAAAGGCAAGGCATCCCCTTCGAACACTGGGTCAGCCGTCTCACCGTGCGCACCTGCCTGGACGCCCTGCGCGCCGAGAAAGCCCGGCCCGAGTGGCGCATGGCCGACTTGAGCGAGGGAGAGACGGAGTGGTTGGATTATTTGTTAAACCGGCAGGCCACGGCCCCCTCCGACCACGCCGCAGATGCCGGGGCCGTGGTGACGCGATTGCTGGCGCTGCTCTCACCTCCAGACCGGCTGGTGCTCACGCTGCTCGATCTGGAAGAGCGCAGCACACAGGAGATCGCGCAGATGACCGGCTGGACACGGCCCATGGTCAAAATGCGCGCCATGCGGGCAAGGCACAAACTGCGGTTGATTGCGCGTGAACTGAACATGACAGATTTTTGAGCACCATGAATGACTTCCATCAACGCTGGCAAACCCTGGCGACATCAGCCCGCCGCACGCATTCGGACATCGCGTCTGAGCTGCCATTCGGTTTTGCCACACGCATCGTGGCGCAATTTCAAGAAACGCCCGCCGAGTCCTGGGCGGATCTGTTTGCCGCGCTCGGGCTGCGTGCGGTGCTCACCTCTGCGGTTGTGTTCTGCGTCAGCGCGGTGCTCGTCGTCTGGCAGATGGATGTCGTGTCGCTCACGCCGACGTGGGTCGATGCACCGCTTTCACCGCAACTCTTCCTGCCATGATGATTTCACGTCGCTTCAAAGCCGGTTGCCTCATGACGCTGCTCATCGGGTTTTGCCTGGGCATTGGTTTCGTCTTTGGCATCCTGGCGCAGCAGGTCTGGAAAAAAAAGACGGAAGACCCCGCCTTCATGAAGTGGGCGGCCATGAAACAGCTCGGCAAACTCAAGCCCGACGAGGCTCAGCGGCAGAAGTTTGAACTGAAACTGGATGGGGCAGTTGCCGAGTTGATGGCCCTCAAGGGACAGGCCATGCACGACATCTGGGACATCATCGACCGCACTTGTGGTGAGTTGGAGCAGGATCTCACGCCGGCTCAAAAAGAATCCTGGGCCAAGCTCCGGCCGAAACGACCGGGTGAGATAAAATGAGTGGCCGATGTTACCGCGGCTGATTGGGCGCGTTAGTCCTCTGGCAACACCTTCAACCCTTCATCATTCCCGCTCATGCTTTTCTCCACCGTTCTCATCTGGCTGCTTGTCGCAATTGCTTTTGTGATAGCGCTTCCCGCACTTTGGCTTTTGGCGCGCGGGCTCTGGCCTGAGGCGGTCGCCAAGCAGCGTGAGGTGGCAAGCCGGGGACTTTTTAAATGCTTTCTGATGGGCCTGGTGCCGCTGATAGGCGGTGTTTTACTCATCGCGGTGCTTGCGAAGATCCCCAAGTTTGGAGCGGTCGCGGTGCTGGTGGGTGGTGTGCTGATTACGTGGGGATTTCTTGGCGCAGGCGGGATCGCTGCACTGATCGGTGAGAGGTTGTGGCCACAGATTGAGCCGTGGCGCCAGACAAAGCATGGCGGAATGGTGCTGGTCTGCTGTGCTCTTTTACCTGTTGTTGGTTGGGCCGTGCTGCTCCCGTTGCTCGCGATTTTAGGTTGGGGAATTGGTCTCCGCGCGTGGTTTGTTAAAGGACTGGCTGCTCCTGCACCTGCGTGTTCTGAGGGCGGCGATCACGGACAGGCCAAAGCGTGAACAACGACCACGGAGCCATGCGCACATCACGACGTCTTCTGTTCAAAGCCGCCACGCTGGGTGCCGGTGCGGCGGCTTTGGCAGGTTGTGAGCGGGTTGTCACTGCGGTGAATCGCGAGTTTTTCGGCGAGGGCCTGCCGCCCAAATTGGCTTTGCCGTCGGGTACCGAAATCGATCCGGAATTCCATCTGCTTTCACGCGCCGCATTCGGCCCCTGGCCGGGTGATGTGCAGCGAGTGAAAAAGATGGGCCGCGAGGCATGGATCGAGGAGCAACTGCATCCCGACACCATCACCGACACGGCCTGTGACCTGCGCGCCGAGCGCTTTGAGTCTCTCTACTTCAGCGCGGGGGATGTCTATGAATTCCGCAAGCCGGTGCTGCGCGACGAGATCACGCGACATTCGCTGCTGCGGGCGATCTACAGCCGGCGTCAATTGTTTGAGGTCATGGTCGAATTCTGGACCGATCACCTGAACATCGACCTGGAAAAGGGCGACTGCATTTACCTGAAACCAAGCGATGACCGGGATGTGATCCGCAAGCACGCGCTGGGTAATTTTCACGATCTCATCCGCGCTTCCGCCACCTCTCCTGCGATGCTTGTCTACCTCGACGGCAAATCAAACAAGGTGCGCAGGAAAACCGACGACAAGCCTAACGAAAACTATGCACGCGAGCTGATGGAGCTGCACACGATGGGTGTCCACGGCGGCTACACTCAGGACGATGTCCGTGAGGCCGCGCGCTGTCTGAGTGGCTGGACTTTTGATCCCAAGCGCTTCTTCGCGTTGAATCAGAGTGAGGCGTTTTTCAAGCCTGACTGGCATGATGACGGGTCGAAGCAGTTGCTCGGCCAGACCATTCCAGCCGGGGGCGGGCGGGGCGATCTCGACCGGTTGGTGGACATGGTGTGCAGTCATGCCAGCACGGCTCATTTTCTGGCTCTGAAACTCTGTCGCCGTTTTGTCAGCACCACGCCTCCGGACAGTTTGGTGCAGCGTGTGGCTGCTGAATTCACACGCACCCGGGGTGATATCAAATGTGTGCTGCGTCTACTTTTGAACTCTGCGGATTTCATGGCGAGCCGCGGACAGCTTTTGAAACGGCCCTTCAAGTTCATGGTCTCCGCCATGCGCGCACTCGCAGCCGACACGCAGGCTGAGAAAACCGTTCTGGAACCGCTGCAGCGCATGGGTCACGGCCTTTTCCAATACCCGACGCCTGATGGTTATACGGACGACGAACTGCCATGGATGGGAACGCTGATGTGGCGCTGGAATTTTGGCCTGGCGATTGCGGCAGGAAAACAACCCGGCGTTCGCGTGGATCTGCATGAACTGGGCAAGGCTTTGAGAGACGGGGCAGGGCGGACGAGCCCTTCCCGTTGGTTCGCGCATCTCGTGGGCCGCGATCCAAAGCCCGAAGAGCTGACGAATCTGGGAGCCGGTGATGAAAGACAAACCCCCGGACTCATCCTCGCGGGTCCCGCTTTTCAAAGGTGCTGAACTCATGTCCACATTTACCCGCCGCGCCCTGATTTCGAAGCTCGCTCTCGCCGCCGCGCCTGCGTTTGCGGCGGCACCACGCGAGGAGTCGCACACGCTGATCCATGTCTTCCTGCGTGGTGGCGCGGATACGCTGAACCTTTGGGTGCCGTATGCCGATGACAACTATTACAGGCTGCGTCCCTCACTTGCGATCAAGGCCAGCGAGGCCATCAAACTCACGGATCGCTACGCCTTGCATCCGGCCATGAGGCCGCTGGAGGCTGCGTTTAAAGAAGGGCGACTGGGGGCGGTTCAATCAGTGGGTGTGGATAACACCACCGGTTCCCATTTTGAATGTCAGGACATGATGGAGCATGGCGACACGATGAATGGTGTGCCGGCCGGCGGCGGATGGCTGGGGCGGTTTCTAAGGCTGAGGGCGGTGGATAAACAATCCCCGCTCTGCGCTGTGGCGATCGGCACGGCGTTGCCGGAGTCGCTGCGCGGCGCGCCTGCGGCGAGTGTGCTGGAGCGGGTGGATGACATCGCCATCAGGGCGCCGGCGGGTGATTCTGCCGCCGCAGTGAAGGCGTTGAAGGCCATGTATGGAGCGGACGTGACTCTGCTGGGCGAGCGCGGCTTGGAGACGCTGGATCTCTTTCAGCGCGTGTCCGCGCTTCAGGGTAGGGATTACCAGCCCGAAAATGGAGCCGTCTATCCGAAGGAAAGTTTCGGCAGCGGTTTGCGCGAGATTGCGCGGCTGATGAAGGCCCGTCTTGGTTTGCAGGTGGCCTGCATTGATCTTGGCGGGTGGGATACTCACTTTTTTCAGGGCAATGCCACAGGTCAGCAGGCGGAACGGATCAAACTTTTGGCTGAAGGACTCGCGGCGCTGGATGCCGATCTGAAAGGTCACCGCGGGCGCTACACGGTGATGATAACCACTGAGTTTGGCAGGCGCGTGTATGAGAATGCTTCATTGGGCACGGATCACGGGCGCGGCTTCGCGTTGATGGCGCTGGGAGACCGGGTCAAAGGTGGCCAGGTGCTTGGTTCATGGCCGATCCGGGCGGATGACGATGTGAATGTGAACACACCCGGGCCAGGCGGACTCCACCTGGAAACGGATTACCGCCACGTCTTTGCCGAGGTGCTGCACGGCAGTTTGGGGCTGCTTGAGACGGAGGCGCTGAAGCTCTTCCCCGGTGTGCCGCCCAAAGTGGTGGGCATCATGTAAATAGGTGCCGGCGATCAGGCTGCCTTCGGCACCTTCACATCATGCAAGCGGCCTGCCCGCGCGATTCTGTACTCTTCACGATAGCTGTTAAGGGAATGTGTCGCCTGGTGTGCGGCGAGGCGCTCGTTCGCTCCGGCGAGCACTTCCCTGGAGATCAATTCCGCCTTATATGAGGCGATCTTCTGTTCAAGATTGCGAGTGATCACATGCGCAGGTTGCCTGCTGGCAAAGGTGACCGGCTTATCGAAATAGATGATGGAAAAGAACAGCGCCTCGGGCAATTCCAGAAACCTCGCCAGCGCCCTCACATGATAGGCATTGCGGGGGATGGGATTGGTCAGGACTTTTTCTTCCCTGCCATTCACGCACATCCAGTGGCGTTGATTGATATCGCCAGTGATGAGGCCACTCTCATGCTGCACGTGGACAATGAAAATGCCATGTGTTGAAAGCACAATGTGGTCGAGGAGTGTGAAGCCTGCGCCCTCGAAACGCGGGACGTAGACTTCATCAAACTCCCAGTAACATTCAGGATCCAAGTGATTGAATAAGCCGCTTTGATTCGCCAACGGCTCAATTTTTGCTGCGGAACGTGTCGACCTTCTCTTTCTCTTTTTGGGGACATCCTTTTCTGTTTGCTGATCAGACATGAACACCTTGGCAAAGAATGCGATCGAGATAGCCAGACCCATCAAACTAAGCGCCAACAGCAAGGGCCAATATTGCTGCACAAGTTCTAGTGTGAATCGTAGGAGGTGTTTCATTGAATGGCCGACTGTACTGGATGTAAATCTGTAAAATTTATGTTAATCTTCAATGGATATTTAAGTTTTGTTTTGTAAAGATCTTGAGCATTAGATTATTGGTTACTCCATGTATAAGCATTCGGACGCTGCCGCGATGACCTCTGCTTAATCCTAAACGCGCTGTGCGTGATAAGGATTGCTTTGAACCTTTGGATAAACGCACGGAGGGACAAAATGGCTTTGTTGGCTGATTCCAGCTTTATCCGCGTTATTTTCCACAGATGTGAGCGGACAGGGATTCCCTGCCTGACGGCCTGACGGCATGTGCCAGGTGTTGATGAGAGACCATTTCCCCTCAGCAATCCGCTGTGCCAGCCTGCGGTTTTAGCGTCGGGCTAAAGGTCTTTTTGTGGCAACTCAGGGTTTGGATTTTAGCGCCTCGCTCAACGGCACCACCGAACCCTTTGGCAGTTCGGGTTCAAATCCGGCGTCCACCTTTTCCTTGGCGGCTTCAGACTTGGCCTTTTCCTTGGCGGCCTTGCCGGCACGCGTGCGCACATCTTTTTTCTCTTTAGCGGTGCTCGGTGTCATGTCGAGCATTTCAGAGGAGGAGGTCACCTCGTGAATTCGCGGATATTCCTTTTCCATCACCGCAATCAGTTCATCCGGCAGACCGCGCCAGATGGTGAAGATACCGTCCGCCACGACGCGGTCGATGGTGACGTAGTCCACGACGGTGCCATTCACCATGCTCAGAAGAATCTCTCCCTGCTTCATGCGGGTGACCAGTTCGAGAGAGTTGGTGCCTTTAAAATCGAGTTTCAAAGACACGCCATGGGTGCCGTCTTCTGCATCAAACGGGTGGAAGGCGACGACGGTTTTGTCGGTGAATTCAGGAATGACTTTAAAGACCATTTCCCGCCCGGCAATGGAACGCTTGAAGATGGTCTTGGGACTGTCCATCTCGTTGCCTTGCGAGAAGACGGTGATGATCACCTTGGGGTCCTTTTTTAAACTTGAGCAGGCTGGCAGCAGGCCCAGTAGAGCGGCTAGGAGGAGAAAAGGGTGGCGCATGGACTTGTGTTGAGCAAACCAGAGATATAGGATTATGCAACATGCACAACATCCGGTGACTTTTCCAAAATGAAGAAGATTGCATTAAAGCTTGGCGCGTGGTTTTAGGCATCTGACCAGATTGTGACTGATCCTGTACCAGCTTCTGAATCATCCAGCGCGACTCAAATCGGCAAGCCATTGGCTGTCGATGACGTGAAGGATCGTCTTACTGAGGGCGCGAGGGTGCGCTCCAAGGATTTATTGAAGGACAATGACGGCTGGATCGATGGCAAATTCCATCTTCTGGAAAAGCTGGGCGAAGGTGGTTTTGGTCTTGTATATAAAGCTGAGCAGATCCAGCCGATTCATCGCCTGGTGGCGGTGAAAATCCTCAAGGCGGGCATGGACACGCGGCAGGTGATCTCCCGCTTTGCCACGGAGCGTCAGACCCTGGCGCTCATGGAGCACCCGAACATCTCGCGTGTGCTGGATGCAGGCGAGACAGAGCGCGGTCAGCCCTATTTCGTCATGGAACTGGTGCGTGGCTGCTCCATCACCAGTTATGCAAAAAAGAAGGGACTCTCGATCCCTCAGCGGATTGAGCTTTTCCTCACCGTCTGCCTGGCGGTGAATCACGCGCATCAAAAGGGGATCATCCACCGCGACCTGAAGCCTTCCAATGTGATGGTCATGGACGACGATGGTGTGGCGGTTCCAAAAATCATCGACTTCGGTATCGCGAAGGTGTTGCAGCAAAAGGAGGTGAGCCAAACTTTGGCCACTGGGATGGATCAGCTTGTTGGAACGCCCGGTTACATCAGTCCTGAGCAGATCGAGCACGGCAGTTCACATGTGGACATCCGGTCGGATGTTTATGCGCTTGGCTCCATTCTTCTGGAACTGCTTACCGGGAAGCCGCTGATTTCTGCCATCGACATGGCTCAGCGGCCGTTTCATCAGATTTTACGTGATCAGGTGGAGCTGGATCCGCCGCTTCCATCCTCCCGCGAGCCGCTGCTCAAAGGTGACCTGGATTGGATCATCCTGAAGGCGCTGGAGAAGGATCTCAGCCGCCGCTATGGCAGTGCGGATGACCTGGCCGATGATTTGCGCCGCTACCTGCACGATGAGCCGGTCCGGGCCACTCCGCCGAGCCGCGGCTATTTGTTTGGAAAGTTTGTTAGGCGGCACCGCGTCGGGGTGGCGGCAGGTCTGGCTGTGGCACTTGCCATTCTCGCGGGCGGTATCACCAGCACCGCGCTGTATTTTGAGTCTGAAGAAAACCGGATGGCCACATTAAAGGCCTCGTCAGTCTCGGACGAGCGCTTGGCGGGAAAACTCACGGAGTTGACCGACTACGTCAGTTCCGTGGCCCTGCTATGCCGCGCGCTGCGCACGGATCCGGACAATGGAATCGCCGCCATCAACCTGCTCAGTCTGCTGGAGTATGAGCATCTGATTCAGCCCATCACTTCCGAGTTGCCGCTGCCGGATGGCATCACAGAGGCGCGGCTGGTGGCGCTGAGTCCGCAAACGGGCCGCGTGCTTGCCGTCAGCAGTCCCCAGCTCTTTGCCGTGGCTTCCACGCAGGATGTGCTGAGTCTGTGGAACATGAGCTCGAACCAGCGGGTGGATCATGCCATGCCGGTTGGCGTGCGTGTCACGGCCCTTCAGGTTTCCGGGGATGGACACCATGTATATCTGGCCTTTGATGACGGCCAGATCATGAGATGGGCGCTGAAGGACGACTCCAGCATGCTGCTGGGGCTGCGCATGCCCGCAGGGAAGGCCTCGGCATCGCAGTCAGTGCTTTGCCTCGCCATGTCGGGAGACGGACACATGCTGGCTGCCGGGGGTGATGATGGAGCGATTCTGGTTTGGGATTTGCGGCAGCCGGACAAGCCGGGCTTTTCATTCCGGCAAAAAGCACCCGCAGGCATGAGGACACCCATCACAAGTCTCAACTTCGACAACCTGGGCACCATCATCGCCAGCGCCAGCAATGCCGTGGTTGAGGGGCAGGGTCTAACCAAAGGCATCGTCAGCGTTTGGGATGTGGCCACCGGCCGGCCGGTTGGCGACAGCATCCAGGTCGAAGAGGGCATTGGCGCGCTGGCCTTGCACCGGGAGAAGGAGATGGTCGCCATCGGTCTCTACACGGGTGAGGTGCACGTGCTCAATTACCGGATGCTGGAGGAGATCGTGCCGGACTTGCAGCATCCTTCCGCAGTCACCAATCTGAGCTTCAATGTCGATGCCACCAACCTGGTCGCCGGAGACGGCGGGGGCTACCTCCACACCTGGGACATGAGCCGGGGCCGGCCGCGCTTCCCGGCGCAGGGAAATGATGGTGAGATCATGTTCATGCAGAGATCAACCGGGCGGGACATCCTGGCCACCGTCTCACGGCATGGCGAGTTGCAGGTCTGGGACACGCAGACGGGCGAAAAGACACGGCACAGACTTCAGCACGGCCTTTCGAAAGCCAGCGCCAGTTCGGACTGCTCCCTGCTCGCCATTGCACCGCGCTATGACGCGCATGTACAGGTTTGGAGCACCCACCGGCGCATGGTTACCCGCCGTTTCCTTGCCGCGCCGGAAGAGGCGTATCGTCAGGGGCCGCCGCCGGTCAGGGATGCGCCGGACACGCTGCAAAAAGCTGCCGCCACCGGCTGGAATGCCTCCCGCTCATTCGTTGCCACGGCAGATGGGGAAGGTCATGTGAGAGTCATCAATCCGGACTCCGGACTGCCTACCGGCCCCATGATCCAGCACCCTCCTGCGGTTGGTGCCGTGGCTCTGTCGGATGATGGTCGCCTGCTCGCCACCTCCGGCCGGGATCAGGAGGTCCGGCTGTGGGATGTCGCCACCGGTAACAGCACTGGCATCGTCATCCGTCCGGAAAATTTTGTCAGCGCGCTTGCCATGACGCCGGACGGAAAGCGGCTCGTTACAGTCACCGATGACGGCCAGATCCGGGTCTGGGAGACCGCGTTTGGGAACTGCCTCTCGCCCGCCATCCATGTTGGGTCTGGCATTGATGAGGTCCACCTCGCTGATGGCGGCAAGCGGCTCATCTTTCGAGTGGCGAAAGAAGGCTGGTTTTCCCTGCCCATGCCACCCGAGTCCATGCAGTTGCCTCTCTGGTTCCTCGATCTTGCCGAGGGCATAGCCCGCCGCCGCCTCACCTCAGAGGGGAAAACCCAGTCACTCACCCTGGAAGATCAGCAGCGGGCCGCCGATGCTGTCCCCAAAAATGCTGTGGGAGCTGAGGCCATCGCTCAGCGCTGGGCGCGCTGGCTCCTGACTACCCCCGATCAACGATCCCTTTCACCGCAAGACGACCAGAACTTTGAGGATTACATGGAATCATTGAAAATGAATCAGACCCCTGCCGCGGCCGCCGAAGTACAACGCCTGCGTCCGCGCTCCATGTAGCGCGAGCATCACCCTGGACACCGTCCGCCGTCATCCTGTCAAGGCGTTTTTAGGAACGGGTTGAGAGCCTGAAATTGCAGCATTTTGAGCTACCACAACTTATTACGTGAGTGAACCCGGAAGGTTCATGGCGGTTGAGATTGAATCACTCCGCTCGCAACCAGGAGCTCTCAATTCCGGTTTTAGGATTACACAGCCGACTCATTTGATCCCGCCTATTTAGAATCTAGGCCTATGCAACTATCTTAGTGATGCGCCACGGCTCACCACAGTAGGTAAAATATGTGAAGCCTTGGTATATACATCGATTGATAATTAGGTGGATACTTTGCGGAAACCAAGTTTAGAATTTGAGTTTCGGTATTTTTTTTGATATGTGAATCGTAGTCACGCATCGCAAAAAAAAACGTAAAATTCAAAGTGCAGATCATGAAAGTTAAAAACGGGAACGGGTTTGAAAGCGTCGCCATAAATGTAGTTAGGCGTAGCAAGTGGGCCCTTCTGGCCCTGGTTGGGTGGGCGTCGATGCTTCAGGCGCACAATCTGGACACCACTTCAAGTTCCGTGCAGTTCGCAAAGGATTACATGCAGACCATGGCAGCTCGCGCCGCCGCGAATCAGACTTTGATGCAGGTGGGGGATGAGTTTTGGGTCGTCATGGAGACCACGCCAGGGCCGGGGACTCCCGTCGGGGTGGCTGGATACAGCACCTTCTATCTGCCGACGGGCTATCAGGTGCTTGATTCAGCTTATGTCAAAACCTCCGCCACAGATCCTCGCGGTTTTGTTTCCACTCCCATGAAAGGCGCGGGTCCAATCTCCATTGGGGACGGACCAATTGGAGCTAAAGCCGCTGTCGGGTTGACTGGTTTTCGCTACCCCTCCGCCAATATTCTCGGGGTCAATGAAGATCCGGTCACTGCCACTGGCCTCTCGCGCGGCACCATTGCTGGCGTTTATGCTGATACGGGCATCTTCTACTCCACCGATCCGAGGACGGTTTTCAACAGCTACGGCACCGTCGCCCCCCCCGGTCTGGGATCGCCAATCATGAAGAATAACTCGAGCGATACCATCGGTGAATGGTTTGCCATCAGCAAGGTGCCAAACAAACTTGGCGTGATGAATCTATGGGATTCATATCAGGAGCGCGCGTTTGGGCGGAAAGATGTGGCACCGATCATTGATCTTGCGGACGGCCGCGGTAACGCCCCTTGGGGGATGGCGAGTGCTGTGGCAGGTCCGCAGAGCGGCTATAAGTGGGCTTTTAATTTCCAAACTTACACAAACACAGTTGGTACTATTTCTAACAAAGTCCAAGCAGGGATTGAGGTCGGTCCGTGGAATCGAATTGTTTATCCCGGGTCGATGATCAGCAACGATCAGCCCGGATTCATTAATTCCGCCGTGCAAGGCTATGCCGGTGTGCCAGCGGGTTCAGTGGGTCATGATTTTGCTACTGCCGGTCCATTGCCCTCAAACGTCAACGCAGTCCGCTTCGCCTTCGGCATGATCGAGCTTGGGCACCCTGAGCTCATGGCGGTAAAGGTCCGCTTACTACCGACCTTTGATGGCACCAAACCGGTGGCGGCTGATGCTTTCGGCGGGGATGCTGCCGGTGCTAGTAATGGCAAGGATCATCTCTGGCGTTACTTCAATCCCACGGTCTCGTATTTGACTCCGTCCATCCTTTTGCAGAAAACCGTTGCAGATCCGCTGCTTGCCCTGGGCGGTACAACGTATTTCGACATCACTGTTGCGAACAGCACGGCTGCCCCGCTCCCTAACGCGGTGCTCACCGATACTCTGCCCGCTGGCCTGACCTACAATGTCGCCCAGCCCGCAGTTCCGGCACCGACCACCGTATCCGGATCAATCATCACCTGGAATCTGGGCACCCTGCTGCCGGGGGAAGTGCGTAACTTCCGACTTTATGTCAAAGCCGTTGCCACGGGCATTCAAGTCAATCATGTCGGTCTGACCTCCAATGGGACCTTGCTGGCCACGGCTGAGAAACCGGTGGAAGTGGACGTGCATTCTTTGTTGCGTCCTGAGAAAACCGTAACGCCTAGTTACACCGTGCCAAACACGATTGTACGCTACACCTTGACGGTGTATAACGAAGGGAATGGCAGCAACGGCACTCCGCTGTTGGTGAACGACTTCTTTTCTCCGGGATTCACGTATCAAAATTTTGTCAGTGCCACCCTTAACGGGGCGACGGTCAGTTCCCCGGTCCTGACCATCACCACGACGGACACGAACAAGCCTGTGTTCACCGTCAACCAACCCATTCTGCCCGGCAATACCTTCACCATCATCTTTGATGCCCTGGTTGGTCCAAATGTGGCGCCTGGGGTTTATTACAATGACGTGGAGCTGGACTATGAGAATAAGAAATTCCCCAGGACACCCTTTGCTCCTGTCACGGTGGGGGCTGGCCGGATTGGTGACACCATTTATCGCGACTGGAATGGCAATGGAGTTCAGGATCCCGGAGAGGAAGGTCTGCCAGGTGTCACGGTCAAGCGCTATGCCCCCGACGGCACCACGCTGCGTGGCACCACAACGACGGATGCCGATGGCAAGTATCTTTTCACAGGCTTGGTGACGCCAATCCATGTGATCAAAGTCGACTCTGGTGTGCCCGCAGCCTATACTCTCACGCAGGATCCAGATGGCGGGGCGGATGCCCAAGCTACAGTCACCCTTCCCGTGGTGGGGGGGGAATATGCCACGAATCTCAACATCGACTTTGGCTATCACCCCGCCGGTAATGCTCAAATAACCATTCGAGTCTTTGAGGACACTGACCGGAGCGGCAGCGAGGTGTTACCACCAGATATTGTGATTCCCGGGGCGACGGTTAAACTTTATACCTCTGGCACTCTTGTAGACACGAAGCTTTCGAATGCAAGTGGCCTGGCCAGTTTTGGTCTGTTGGCTGAGGGAGTGAATTACCAAGTGGAGATTGATCCCACTTCGGCGAATGCAGGTCTGGTGAGTTACTTTGGTGCCGACCCTTTTGTTTCAACCACTCCAACGAGTATTGCTTTTCCCAATTTGGTGGGCTTAGGCGTTCATTTGCCCGGTTTTGGTTTCTTCCGTAACAAGCCAGCCTCTCTGGGTGACACGGTGTTTGAAGATATCAATCGCAACGGCATTTACGATTTAGGGACTGATTCTCCGCTGTCCAACGTCACGGTCAGACTGTATCAAGACGTCAACGTCAACGGAGTTTACGACAGCAGCACTGACACGCTGGTGGCCACGACGGCGTCAGCTGCGGATGGCACCTACCTGTTCAGTGGCCTGGCCCCCGGCAGTTACCTGTCGTTGGTGGACACTGCAGATCCTGACATACCAAGCAACCTTGTGGCAGGTGTCACCCTCTATGCGAAAACGCTGGTGGCCAATGAAAACTACCTCACGGCCGATTTCCCCTTCACAGGCGTCCTGATCAAAACCGTGGACAAGAGTTTTGCCAACGTCGGCGAGACGCTCACTTTTAATCTGAATGTGAAGTTCAACACTTCCCAACTCTTTGACAACCTGCGCGTGCTGGATCCCATCCCTGCAGGCACGACCTATGTGGCTGGCAGTGCCACTGCCAGCGGTGGTACTTATGGTGCAGCCTATGTGCCGCTGCCGGCGGTGGACGGATCGCTCGGAGGGGGCGGTCAGCCTTTGCTGCAAACATCCATCACCGTGAACACAACTACCGTGAATGTCGGCTCACCATTCACGGTCACGGTGAACGTCAAAAATGACACCAACACGGTGGCTAATGTTTTTCCAAGATTGACCATCCGAGGGGGAGGGGACTACGAAATTGCTACTTCTTCAACAGCAGACACGGTGAACGCAGGGCCAGTTGGTACAAACTATTCATTTCAGGTGACCCCCAACGAGATCGGTGAATGGACGGTGACTGCCGACGCGGCCGATCCCGCAGGCCCGGGGCAGACGGTCTGGCCTGTCGCCACCTCTGCCAGTGTACTTGTGGTGAACAGTGGTGCGGGACCAGGCGTCGTATCCTGGAACCTGGGCAGTAACATTCCTGGCGTGGTGGGCGAGACGGTCGTTTCGGGTGATCCTCCAGGCCTCTTTGCCTTCCGTGGTAATGCGACTCGTACTTTCATGGAATACAACCCGAATACGCTGTCGTGGACATCAATGACAGACTATGGCCCGACAGCGACCAATGTGGGTTCCGGCGGCGCTCTGACCACGGATGGCACCCTCATTTATGCACTGGCTGGGGGCTTAACTCAGAAATATTCATCCTACAATCCGGCAGACAACACTTGGACGGCGTTGCCCGATTTTGGCTCTAATGTCGGAGTTGGGGGTGAGCTGTGTTATCTCTCAAATTTTGTCTACGCATTAAGAGGTGATGGCACAACGGACTTCCAACGAATAGGCACAGGACCAGCTCCAGCTTGGGCTGGTTTGGCGGCCACACCGACGGCCATCGGAGCTGGCGGATCACTCACCACGGATGGCACCTACATTTACGCTCTTGCTGGTGGGACGACCACGGCCTTTTATCGCTATAACCCGGCAGGCAATAGCTGGAGTTCCATGGCCAGCACGCCTGCAGCCATCGGGGACGGTGCGGCACTGACCCGCATCGGCAATTACATCTATGCCCTGCGTGGTGGCGGTCTGCGGGACTTCAATCGTTATGATATCGCAGCGAATACGTGGACTGCCATGACAAGCGCCAATGCGTCACCTGGGGCCGGGGCTTCGATGGCCACGGATGGTACTTCCATCTATGCACTCGCCGGCCTAGGCCGGACAACTTTCTGGAAATACATCCCGGCCACCAATGCCTGGTCGGTTTTGACTGGCTACGGCGGCGGCGGGGTATCTTCGGGGGGGGCGA
>CAJCCF010000705.1 GCA_903960845.1 uncultured Verrucomicrobiota bacterium
AGCAGAGATTCCGATGCGATCATTAAGGAAAGATAAGTCTAAACCGATTTCACTTTGCGAAACCACAGATCCTTTAATGTTAGGATCCACCAAGGTGTTAGATGCCGACATCAAGAAATCACTTTGCCACTTATATTGGCCTAAGTTATAGGCAGAACCTGGGAAACGATAAGCTCCAAAACTCTCATTACTAGTTCCCAAAGCCTTAGGAATTTCTCCCCATGATCCTCTTAATTTACCGTAACTCACCCATGGCAAACTCTTTTCAATCAAATCACTGAAAACAAATGAAAGTCCAGCTGATTTCGAAAGCACTGAATTTGCTTCTTTAGGCAAAGTTGAAGCGTGGAGGCCAGCGTGAGATGGACGAGACTGGAGGTGTCGGTGCGGGCGAGATTGAGGAAAATGTCAGGCTCCTGAATTTCATGAATGGCCTGCGGATGCTGCCCGCCTGTGATCAGGTCGATGGGCCAAAATTGAGTCATCTCGCGAATCGCCAACACGCGCTGATGTTCATCACCCTTCAGGTCGGCTTTCGGCCAGGGTTTCCGCCATGAGAATGGTGTTTCCGGTTTCTTTGCTTCTCCGTAACTGATGCGGAAGATGCGCCCGCTGGTCCGGTGCACGCCGGTGCTTTCGTGGCATTCTCCGGTGTCGCTCCAATCCAGGATAAAACCGCTTCCATCGGGGCCGGTGCTGATCTCGATGCCCCGGAACCAGGGGTCATCGCTGAGAAAGACATCGGGCTCATGCTTGCCGGTGTAACCGCTGCCGTTGCGCTCCAGTCGCTCCACATTGGCTCGGCGACCGTGCATGTTCATGGTGAAGAGTTTGTTACGGTATTGGTTGGGCCATTGATCGCCCTGATAGATCATCATGCCGATGTGGGCGTGACCACCTCCGAAGTTGTTGGCCTTGCCGTCGCGTGAGTCGCTCCATTTGCCGCTGCGGTCGTAGTGGTAGTGGTCGGCGATGGTATCGAGCTTCTCATAAACATACGGATTCATCGTGCTGGAGTCGGTGAGATGCGCGCCGGGGATGAGGTGCCAGAGATGGCCGGTGACGGTGTTGATGAAGAACATCTCGCCATGTTGATCCCAATCATGGCCCCAGGGATTCGTGGTGCCGTGCGTGAGGACTTCGACGATTTTCCGCTCGGGATGAAAGCGCCAGATGCCGCCCTTCATGGGGATGCGCTGCTCGTCTGGCGTGCCGGGTACGCCGAGCCGGCCTGGACAGGAGTGGCCGCATCGTCCGTAGAGCCAGCCGTCAGGCCCCCAGCGCAGGCCGTTGGCGAAGTTGTGGTAGTTGTCCTTCGCGACCGTGAAGCCATCGATCATCACCTGCGGCGGGCCGTCGGGGATGTCGTCACCATTGGCATCAGGGATGAAGAGCACCTGCGGCGGGCACATGAGCCACACGCCGCCATGTCCGACCTCCACGCTGGTGAGCATCTGCACGTCTTCGGTGAAGACCTTGCGAGTTTCGGCCACGCCATCCCAGTCCTTGTCTTCGAGGATGATGACGCGGTCCTTCTGGCCGAGATCGAAGCGTTTGGCACGCTCGGCATAAGTGTAGTTCTCCGCCACCCACATCCGCCCTTTGGCATCCCAGGCCTGGGCGATTGGATTCTGCACTTCTGGTTCGGCGGCGAAGAGTGTGGCTTTGAATCCAGGCGGCAGTTTCAGCATCTTCAGTGACTCCTGCGGTGAGGGCGGCTGCGCATCACCGGGGTCACTGTTGTAAAGGGCAGGGAAGTCGGCCTGTGCCAGCGTCAGGAGGGACAGGAAAGACGTGAAGAACAGAAAGAACGGCGACATGGCAGTTGAAAATTAAACGAGTTCCTTGATCCACTTGCCGCAGGTGTGCGGCTGAAAGGCGCGCATGGAGCTGAGCAGGTCGGCGGGATCGGTGCTGGTGAGCAGGCTGGCGCGGTGCTCGGGCTTGAGGAAACCACTGGCGCTCATGTGATCAAGGAAGGTGAGCAGATGATCAAAGAAACCGCCGACATTGAGCAGACCCACCGGCTTGCCGTGAAAGCCGAGCTGCAGCCAGGTCAGCGTTTCAAAGAGCTCATCCAGCGTGCCGAAGCCGCCGGGCAGGGCGATGAAGCCATCGCTCAAATCCACCATCATTTGTTTGCGCTCATGCATGGAGCGAACGACGTGCAATTCCGTGACGCCAGCATGCCCGAGTTCCTTGGACAGGAGCGACTCCGGGATCACGCCAATCACCTCGCCACCGGCTGCGAGCGCGGCGTCGGCAATGACGCCCATGATGCCGACATTGCCGCCACCATAGACGATGCCGATGCCCTGCTGCACGAGATGGCGCGCCAGTTCGGCGGCGGTGTTTTGATAGAGAGGATCGAGTCCGCGACTGGACCCGCAGTAGATGGCGATGCGCATGGCTCCTCCGTTGCGCAGGGCTGACCGCGTGGTCAAGGGAGAGAATTTGTCAGGGCTTCCGGCGCGCGCTATCCCGGCATCGGCCTCATGGGCATCACGCTGATGAAACTTTTCTTCCACGATCCGGCGAACATTGTCAGCAATTACCGGATCGGTGCGCTGATTGTCGTGGCGGTCATCGCCCCCGGTGCGTCCTTCCTTTATCAGCGCTTTTACGCGCGGCAGGCTCGTGGAGAATGACGAAAATCCTCATTCCTCGGCTTGCCGTGAGACGTATCTCTGCCTACCTACAGATTCCGTAGAACCCCAAACCACCACGAACATGGCACACACACTCCCCGCCCTCCCTTACGACAAAGCAGCGCTTGAGCCGCATATCGACGCCACCACGATGGAGATCCATCATGGCCGCCACCACAACGCCTACATCACCAATCTGAACAACGCCATCGCCGGCAATGCCGAACTGGAAGCTCTGTCGATTGAGGACCTGTGCAAGAACATCAACAGCGTCCCTGAGGCCATCCGCACCGCCGTCCGCAACAATGGCGGCGGTCATTTCAATCACACCCTGTTCTGGAACATCATGGGTCCGAACGCCGGTGGCGCTCCGACAGGTGCGCTGGCAGATGCCATCACGGCGGCCTTCGGCTCCTTTGATGCCTTCAAGGAAGCCTTTGCCAAAGCCGGGGTCACCCGCTTCGGTTCCGGCTGGGCCTGGCTGATCGTGAAAGACGGCAAGCTCGCCATCACCTCCACGCAGAATCAGGACAATCCTCTCATGGATGGCAGCGGCACACCGATTCTCGCCTGCGATGTCTGGGAGCACGCCTACTACCTGAAGTATCAGAACAAGCGCCCTGACTACATTTCCGCCTGGTGGAATGTGGTGAACTGGACCGCAGTCGCTGATCTTTTCGCCAAGGCCTAACCGGTCCGCCTAACAGCCAATTCATCAAGCCTCCAGGCCTGTCATGGGCCCGGGGGCTTTTTTGTGATCAATGCTTCCCCTGGCCGTAGTAAGCCCCCGGGCCGTGCTTGCGGAGGTGATGTTTTTCCAGGATGAACTCGGGGATGGGAATCATGGACGGATTGAGCGCAAAGCTGCCGAGGGCCATGTGGGCGCACATTTCGAGAGCGATGCTGTTATGCAGGGAGTCCATGGCGTTTTTCCCAAAGGTGAATGGAGCGTGGTGCTGCTGAAGCACGGCAGGCATCTCCAGCGGACTGAGACCGAGCTCGCGGAATCGCTCAACGATGGCAGCGCCGGTGAAGTGCTCGTAATCAGCCGTGACCTCCTCCGGCGTCAGCGCACGGACGATGGGGACAGTGCCGTGGAAATGGTCGGCGTGGGTGGTGCCGTAGCATGGCAGTTCACGTCCGGCCTGCGAAAACATGGTGGCATGAAGACTGTGGGTGTGAGTGATGCCGCCGATCTCGGGGAATTCGCGATAAAGGTGCAGATGCGTCCTAGTGTCGGACGAGGGGCGCAGTGTCCCTTCCACGACCTTGCCATCAAGATCCAGGATGACGATGTCTGCAGGTGTGAGTGCCGCGTAATCCACACCGCTTGGCTTGATGGCCCAAAGCCCGCTGGCACGGTCGATGCCGGAGACGTTTCCCCAGGTCAGGCGCACCAGGCCGCCGGGCACGAGGGCTTGATTGGCTGCACAGACTTGGGCGCGGAGTTCAGGGAGGAGCATGGTCGAAGTTAAACGCTAAAAGAAGAAATGCGAAAGTGCAGAAGAGGCCTGGGAGAGATCACGCGTGACGCTGCTGACATCCGAATGACGGAACACGACACAAAAAAACAGCCGGAGGGGCGACCCTGCCGGCTGCTTTTTCAGATTTCAGTTTTCAGATTTTCTTTTTCGCATCCGGGAGCTGGAACTTGGTGATGCCCGGAAGCGGCATCGGAGTCGGCGTGAAGCTGTCAGTCCATTTGAGATTGTCCGGAGCCAGATCCTGAGTGCAGGCGAGCATCTGATCCCAGGTGATGAGTTGACCCGTGTAGGCTGACTCACGGCCCATGATGCCGACGAGGGTGGAGAGCATCATGCGATCACCATTGTTGATGACCTCACCCTTGCGGATCGCGGCGAAGAGGGCTTCATGCTCGAGATCGTACATGTTTTTCTCTTCACCACGGAAGCGCCAGCGCTTTGGTCCATCAATGAATGGATCGCCGCCGCGGCCGATGATGAGGGCTCCTTTTTCACCGCGGATGATGTCCTGATTGTGGCCCTGGCAGCCCTTGATCTGGCGGTTGGTCAGGTGGCAGTAGATGCCATTTTCCCATTCGTAAGCGGCATGGAAGTGGTCGTAGATGTTGCCGCCCTCTGCCTTGATCTGGCGCCCGCCGGTGCCGATGCAGCTCATCGGTGGTTTGTCGCCCATGGCCCAGCAGATCTTGTCCACGCTGTGCACGGCCTGCTCCACGATGCTGTCACCGCAGAGCCAGGAGAAATTGTACCAATTGCGGATCTGCCATTCCACATCGCTCATCTCCGGCGTGCGGGCGCTGGCGGGCGGCATGGGTTTCACCGGACCGGAGTGGTAGGTGGAAAGGATGCTGGTGATTTTGCCAATGTCACCGTCATGCACGCGCTTGAAGGCTTCGATGCGCGAGGTGCTGTAACGCCAGCAGAAGCCGGCAACGAGGTTGAGCTTCTTTTCCTTGGCCTTGTTCACGGCGGCCATGGCCATGTGATAGCCGATGGTGTCCACGGCCATGGGCTTCTCACAGAAGATGTGCTTGCCGGCATCGACCGCGGCCTGGAGATGCATCGGGCGGAAGCCTGGAGGGCTGGCGAGCAGGACCACGTCGACACCACTGTCGATGAGCTGCTTGTAGGCGTCGATGCCGATGAACTTTTTGTCCGGCTTCACATCGACACGGTCAGGGAACTTCTGCGTGAGGCTGGCGATGCTGCCGTCGATCTGCTTCATGTCCACATCAGCCATGGCCACAATCTTGCCGTTGTATTCAGCTCCGAGAGCCTGGGATGCGGCGCCGGTGCCACGTCCGCCGCAGCCGACGAGGCCGATGCGCAGGGTTTCCGTGGAATCGGCTTTCTGGGCGGCGCGCAGGCTGCCGGCAGCAGTGAGGATGGCGGCGCTGCCGGTGGTTCGGACGAAGTGGCGGCGATTAAGCGTGGAGGATTCAGTCATGGTGGTGGAGTGGGAGTAATCGTGAAGGGCAGGGGAGACCTTTCAACCTGGAAACCGTGTTGTGAGTCGAACGTTTCTTGTTGAGTGCCTGAAACGGAAGTCATTCAAGCCGTCCAAACACTCATCCATAAAGTGAATGAATCCGGAAGGCGCAAAAACTTGAGTTTGAATCACTCAGCGCTCAACCATCAACTCTCAACTCCGGGTTGAAGTTCCATGAGGCATGAATGCCCAGAAGGCCGCTCGCATCACAGGCAATCATTGCCGGATCGATACATCGCGACGCCTCAGCAGAGGGATAAAGAGGATGAGTCTTTGAGACTCATGATTGGCACTTCCGCCGAATTCAGCGGAAGTGCCCAGGGAGGGATTCGAACCCACGACCAATTGGTTAAGAGCCAACTGCTCTACCACTGAGCTACCTGGGCA
>CAJCCF010000706.1 GCA_903960845.1 uncultured Verrucomicrobiota bacterium
ATCGGCGGCGGTGTTGGTTTCAGGCTTGCAGCCCGCAAGTGCCAGCAGCACGAGGCCACTAAGGCGAAGGGAGAGAACGGTTTTCATAGGATGGCGGAATTGAGACGAGGATGCCTGAAACCTTGTTCAGGGAGATGCACAAAATCTTCACTTCTTCAGCGAGACACAGACGATCTCTTCGTCGTTGCGAGCAAAGACGCACTGGTCGGCGAAGGCGGGGTGTGACCAGACCACGGCGCGGCGTGGATCGGTGGTGGTGGGCTTCAGGAGACTTTTGCGGCTGAGTTCTTCGTAGCCTTTGGGGGTGAGTTTGGCGATGATGAGATCGCCCTGTTCATTGGCGAGAAAGAAGCGGTCGGCCTGCTTGACCAGGAAGGCATTGGCCCAGCGCACGGGCTTGTCGCCGGTGGTGGCTGCGAAGGTTTCCCAGAGTCGCTCGCCGGTTTCGAGCTTGAGACAGCGGAGCTGGCCGTAACTGCACACGCCGTAGAGGTGGCCGTTCTCGATGAAGGGCGTGCTCATGAGGCTGTGCAGTGTGTCGGTGTTTTTTTCGCTGAAGCTTTTGCCTTCCCATTGCAGCGTCGCGGCAGGTTTCGTGGCGTTGAGCTTGAAGCACTTTGAACTGGTGTAAAAAGAACTGAGCAGCAGAAGATCACCCGCCAGTCTTGGGGTGGCGACGGTGAGTCCGGCGCGGACATCCCAAGGGTGTGACCAGAAGACTTTGCCCGTGGCTGGATCGAGCGAATTCACGGCCTGCGGATGCCAAAGAATGAGCTGTTTGGAGCCACCAACCTCAATCATCGTCGGTGGTGCGTAGCCGGGCTCGCGTGCATCCAGCGAGCGCCAGAGTTCCTGGCCGCTGTCTTTGTCAAAAGCCACCACCACGCTGCCGGGGCCGCCGCAGAGGCAGATCAGGCGTTGACCATCGAGCAGCGGATGACCGGCAAATCCCCACATCGGGGTGCTGGCACTGAAGTCTTTTTTGAAATCGCGTGACCAGAGCACTTTTCCATTCGCTGCGTCGAGACAGAGCAAATTTCCCTCCGCTCCGAGTGCCCACACTTTGCCATCGCGCACCACCGGCGTGCAGCGCGGGCCGGTGGAGTAGCTCATGGTGTAGGTGCAGTCGTAGCGGTGTTCCCAGACCACGCTGCCATCGACGGCATTGAGACAGAGCACGCGTTCAGTGCCGGGAATGACCCCGCGGGCAAACGCATTGCCTGGGGCTTTTGTCTTCTCGGCCACCTGGCGGTCCATGAGGTAGACCTTGCCATCCGCGACTGCCGGGCCGGTGTAACCGCCACCGATCTTGACACGCCAGCGGACGGGCGGGCCGTCTGCGGGAAAGGTGTCCACGATGCCGGTTTCTCGCCACACACTGTCCCGCTGCGGGCCGAGCCACTGCGGCCAATCGTCGGCATGAAGAGTTGCATTGGCCAGCAGAAGGAGCAGCAGAATTCTCATGAGGCACCAAACTCTGGCCGGAGAATCATGCCACCGATGATTCGCTGAGTGCGGAACAACACTTGAGCCGGGCGGCCTCCGCGCTACATGACGTTCATGGTCGCCCCCGCCACACCCAGCCTTATTGAAGATATCCGCCGCCTGAAGAAGGAGCGCAATGCGCTGATTCTCGCGCACAACTACCAGACACGGGACATCCAGGAGATCGCTGATTATGTCGGCGACTCGCTGGGGCTGGCCTACAAGGCCAAGGAGACGAATGCGGATGTGATCGCTTTTTGCGGAGTTCATTTCATGGCCGAGACGGCGAAGATCGTGAATCCGACGAAGACCGTGATCCTGCCGGATGCGAATGCGGGCTGCTCGCTGGAGCAGAGCTGTCCGGGCCCGCAGCTTGAGGCCTTTCTCAAAGCCAATGCGGCGAAGAATTATTACGTCATCGCTTACATCAACTGCAGCGGCCATGTGAAGGCGCTGAGTGACTGCATCTGCACGAGCGGCAATGCGGTCAAAATCGTCGAAGCGGCACCGAAAGACCGGCCGATTCTTTTTGTGCCGGATCAGAATCTCGGCTCGTGGGTGATGGAGCAGACTGGGCGGAAGATGGACCTTTGGAAGGGGGCCTGCTATGTGCATGTCGAGTTCACCCGCGACAGCATCCAGGCGATCAAGGACGAGCATCCTGATGCGAAAGTGGTGGCGCATCCCGAGTGCACCTATGCCGTGCGCATGCTGGCCGACGAGGTGTGCTCGACCGAAAAAATGGTGGGCTACTGCCGCAGCAGTCCGTCGAACACATTTATCATTGTGACCGAGAGCGGGATGCTGCACCGCCTGGAGCGCGAGGTGCCAGGCAAGCGCTTCATTCCGGGACCGACCGGTCACTGTGCTTGCGCAGACTGCCGCTACATGAAGCTGAACACCCTGCAAAAACTTCATGACGCGCTGCGCGATCTCACACCGCAGGTGGAACTGCCGGAGGACATTCGCGCGCGGGCCGAGAAGCCGATTTTGCGGATGCTGGAACTCAGCAGGTAAGCGCCATGCTCACGGCGCAGCCTTCAGCCTAGAATCCTGTTTCAAGTTTAAGGTTCAAAGTTTCACGACATGAAAGCCAACGATGGGTGATCACTGCATCCCTCACCTTTTGAGGGTGCGGGCAGTATCTCGTAACGCCTTGATTCAGAGAACTTGGAACGTAAAACCGGAAACCTGGATTTACGTTTATTCATTGGCTGAAAGCCGGGCTCCGTGTCCCAACTGTGAAGGCACCCGGAGTCATGATAAAAAAACGCCGCCATCCGGAGTGCGGATGACGGCGGAGTAGCAGGTCGTTATTAGCCGACCCGGATCACGCTTGTGGCGTGAAGATTACTTTTCTTTGCAGCAATCTTTGCCGCAGGCCTTGCCGGCGTCTTTGCAGCAGGTGGCGCAGGACTTGCCTTTGTCAGCGCAGCACTTTTTGCAGGCTTCACCTGCGAATGCGGAACTGGAGATGGCGGCGAGGGCGATGAGGGACAGAATGGTTTTCATAATATTTGAGATGTTTATTGGATTTTTGTTTTGAGCTTGAGTTTTGAGACATTGAACCGGGTGAAATGGCTGGTTCCGGGAGTGCGGACTGACTGGTCATTGCGACCGTCTGAGGTGCTCTTTCGCACGGACAGACACATCATTGACTCCTGAGACGCAAGCCTGACGGTCTCAAGTAAGCAGGGCGCAGTGCAGGTGATAGAGAGGGGTCTCGCGTCGTGGCGGCCCGTGATTCCTGGCGGTCTGGAGATAGTCTGCCTGCAGGAACTTGAGTGGTGGCAGGTCCTCCTCGACTGCCAACCACACCCACGCCTGTAAATCGACCAAGATCAGACGGGGTGCGGCGGCAATGTCAGGGGAAATGTTTCTTTCAAGCGTGCCCTGGCAGCAGGGGCAGTCTGAATCTGGAGCAGGCTTGTCCTGCGGCATGTCTTCAGGCAGGAGGAATTTGTGACAGGATAGGCAGTCCGTTTTAGCGGCGGGGGAGGGGAGTGCCTTGGCCATGCAACACCAGCACATCGGGACTGCTATAAGCAGGACCATCAATGACTGGGTAAGCCGGGTGAACATAACAAGCTATTGAGTCAACGATGCCACAGATAGTGTTCGATCAGAGAAAAAATAAGTTAATAAAAAATCAGGCGCGCGGATGAAACTGCCGGTGCACCTGCTTCAGGCGCTTCTGATCCACATGGGTGTAAATCTGCGTGGTGGAGATGTCAGCATGACCAAGCATCTCCTGAATCACGCGGAGATCGGCACCATTGTTCAAGAGGTGGGTGGCAAACGAGTGGCGCAAAAGATGCGGGTGCACACGGTCTTCCAACCCGGCGGCCTTGGCACGCTCCTGGACGATTTGATATACCCGGGCCCGGGTGAGGATGGTGCCGTTGATGGAGATGAAGATGTGACTTTGGGTTTTGGGCTTCACCAAATTCGGCCGTGCATACTCGAGATAGGCTGAAAGCGCCTCTCTAGCTGCAGCACCGACTGGCGACAGGCGCGTCTTGTTGCCTTTTCCGGTCACACGAATCCAGCCTTCCTCCAGACTCAGGTTTTCCAGGCGTGACTGCACGAGTTCGGTCAGACGCAGGCCGCTGGCGTAAAAAAGCTCCAGGATGGCGCGGTCGCGACGGTCGAGCGGATCATTGCCGGTGATGGACTCCACGAGCCGCTTCGCATCGTGCTCGTTGAGAGTGTCAGGCAGGTGTTTTTCCTGTCTGGGCGGCAGGATGGGTTCGGCGGGGTCGCCGGCGCGTTTGCCACGTGCGGCCAGCCAGCGAAAAAATATTTTCAATGCCACCAGCTCGATTCGGGCGCTCGATGCGGCCAGTCCGTCGCGCTTCCGTCGTGCCAGGTAATCCGAGAGCATTTGGGTGCTTACGGCGGAAATCTCCTCGATCTGCCGGTCCTGTTTGACCCATGAAGCAAAGGCCTCAAGCATGCCGCGGACGAGCACCTGATAGTTCGTGGAAAGGCCGCGCTCCGTGGCTAGATGGAGGATAAAGCTGTCGATTGCGTCAAGCACGGCGTGATCTTCCCCCAGTGCTGGCTGAGCGTAAAGAGCGATGTTGAAAACCCGGTCCCTGGTTCGGGCGTTTGAGGCGAAATCGCCGGTCAAATTGCCCAATCGGCCTGATTTGGCGATTCTGGCGCTGCTGGGATATGAAGGAACAACATAAGGTTTCCTTTGCCAGTCTCCTGCCTCCTGCTAACATCGACTTCCCATGAATCCCGAGGCGCAAAAATTGGTCGATGCCGGCAAGCTAACGACAGCAGATGCTGGAAAACTATCCAAACTGGAACCAGGCACATTTTGCCTGCACAAAAGCTGGGGGGTGGGCCGTGTCGCCGAATGGGACTTGGTTGAAGACCGTTTGATCATCGATTTCGAAGGCAAGCCTGCCCATGCCTTGAAGCTGGGATTTGCCCTCAGCAGCCTGGAAGTGCTGCCTGCCGAGCATCTTCTGTCCCGCCGTCTCATTGACCTGGCCGGCTTGCAGGAAATGGCAAAAAAGAATCCAACCGCACTGGTGGAGCTGGCTCTGAACTCATCAGGTGGCCGGATGTCGCTGGATCGGCTCGAAGCGCTGCTCAAACCGCTCATCATTTCCGAAGCTGATTACAAAAAGTGGTGGGAATCCGCTAAAAAGACACTCAAGAGCGCACGTCACATCGTGGTGCCGAGCAAGCGTCAGGATCCGCTCGTGCTGCGTGATGCCAGTGAAAAACCGGGTGGCGTCATGGTGCAGGGTTTCCTGGCCAAACGCGATCTTAAGGGAAAACTCACTGCGCTGGCGCTGATCAAAAAGGATCTCGATCTCTTTGAAGAAGCCATTGCTGAACTCAAGCCGGTCTTCCAGGACATCTCAGACACCGTCCGCAAAGCGTGGAGATTGCATTTGAAAGAGAGCCTTCAGTTGCTGCTGGCCCGTGATGAAATCATTGAATCCGTCCCCGAGGCAACAGCGCCATTGGGTTCCATGAAGGTGTCCGACCTCGTTTGCGAGGCGCGGTCTCTGCTGGCTGAAAACATCGGCGGACTGCCTGTCGCCATGCTTGGGCGCATGTATCGCTCATTCCCGGCAGCGTTCCCGGATCGTGTCTGGGTCCCTGAAATTCTCAATCACCTGACCCGCACCGGCGGTCGCGCCGTGGCTGAAATCGCCGTCGTGCTGGATGCCAATGGCGAGTTGGAAGTGCTCTCCGAGTTCCTTAAGAAGGCTGTCCGCAACCGCACCCTGAGTTCCGATCTCCTCATCTGGATCAGCAAAGAGCGCCAGGGCTTGGCCAAGTCTGTTTTCAGCATCGATCTGGGCAATGCTATTCTGGATGCCGTCGAGGACGATCAAGTTCAGGGCGGGCCAAAGCGCGGCGGTCGTCTGAGCGGTCAACTTTCCGACGATAAGACACTCATTCATGAACTCGTGCAGGACGCCGATGATGAATCTCTGCGCCTCTTTGCCAAGCGTCTGCTCACCTCCTCTGTTTTGGATGAACTCACCCGGCGCTCACTTCTGGCCCGCGTGATCAAGATCCGGCCTGAGATCGAGAAAATGATGGAGGACAACTCCGGAGCGCGTGAAGACACCAGCCTCATTGTTTCCTGGGAAAGCCTGGAAAAGAAAAAGGCTGAACTCGATGAGCTGGTGAACGTGAAAATCCCGCACAACAAGAGCGAGATCCAGATTGCCCGTGACGAGGGTGACTTGCGTGAAAATGGCGGTTACAAGGCGGCGCGTGACCAGCAGGCGGTTCTCAATCGCATGAAGGAACAGTTGGAGCGCGAAGTTGGCGTGGCCCGCGGCACCGACTTTGCCAATGTGCCAACCGACAAAGTCGGCATCGGCACCGTGGTTGACTTTACCTACACCGACACCGGAGCCACCGAGACCTACACCATTCTTGGTGCCTGGGACGGTGACGTGGAGAAAAACATTGTTTCCTACCTTTCCGAGATCGCCAAGGCGCTCATTGGTAAAAAGGTGGGTGAGGATGCTGATCTCCCGACGGATACAGGCTCCACCCGCAGCGTGAAAGTGACGGCAATCCGCGCTTACAATCCTGCCGCCTAACGAACAGGTGTCATTCACAGGATGCCGCTGGTGAAGCCAGCCAATCCTGAAAAGCTTGGGGCGGACCATCGGGTTCGCCCTTTTTTTGGCGTTAGGTCAGTGATCATCTGAATCAATTGCTCAGGATCGGGTGCTGGTTGCCCCTCGTTCTTTTACCCGCCGACCGGCATCAGCGCGGCTCATTTCTAAACGGATGTGAGAGTGCGGGCAAACTTCCCGCTTGCCAGTCCCTGATCACCCACTACTGTCCGCGCCCCCTGCCTGCCCATTTGGGCAGCAAAGACCGCCTCCTCAGATGAAAGCCGAACTCGTTGAACAAGCTGCCCTAGTCGTCAAAGACACGCCGATCCTGATCAATATGGTCTCCAAGCGTGTCAAACAACTCACCTCCGGCCGCGCCCCGCTCGTTGAGCGTCGTGCAGGCATGCGTGAGGCTGACATCGCCCTGATGGAAATCATCCAGGGCAAGATCAAGGCCCAGTTCTTAACCGAAGTCTAACCCGTCAACGGGCGGCCCAAATCGCCGCTTCATGACTGACGAAATCGCCACCAACCGCAAAGCGCTCCGGGATTATCATATCCTCGAGCGTTATGAATGCGGGGTTGAACTCCGGGGAACGGAGGTTAAATCCATCCGTCAGGGCAAGCTGAACATCAGTGATGCCTTTGCCCGCGTCGAGCGCGGTCAGGTCTGGCTCTACAACATGGATATCCAGATCTATGACAAGGCCAGCTTTGAACAACACGAGCCCCGCCGCACCCGCCGGCTCCTGCTGCACAAGCGTGAAATCTTGAAACTCTTCGGCTTCACCCAGATCAAGGGTCACTCACTGCCGATCCTGCGTGCCTACTGGAAGGGCGCACACATTAAGATGGAGCTTGGCGTCGGCAAAGGCAAAAACGTGGGTGATCAGCGTGAGGCTCTGAAGGAAAAAGCCGTCAAACGCGAAGCCCAGCGTGTCGTTGCCAGCTTCAACAAACGCGCCCGCGGCTGACGCCGTCGCATTTTTAGCTCGCAGTCCTCTGCGTGATCCGATTAAAACCATCGTGTCATGATCGAACTTGAAGTTTATGCCAAAGGTCTGCGCGCGGAATCCGTGCTCAAAAAGCTGCATGGTCAGATGGATCAATTTCCGATGATTCGTTACAAGATCGATTCCCACCACGATATTGTCTATTTCGAGATCGACGACGGTTCACGGGTCTCGCTGCGTCGCCTGACCGGCCTCTTCACCGACATCGGGCTCATCCCGCGCATCGTTGGCCAAATCCCCGCTGGCCTGGCTGGCGATGGCGACACCCGGCGTTTGGTTTGAGCCCTTGAGAGAGGGTTGTGAAGGTGTCTGCGGGCTGGATTTGAACTGAAAAAGTCAGGAAGCGAATCCCCGTCGCCGCTCACTCACCGGAAGGGAATGAAAATCCCATCCAAAAATCCATCGCGACACGGCAACATCCCGCTAACATCCGCGCTCCCTTTCCTCCGCCATGTCCGCCGTCCCCACCGCCGCCCAGATCCGCCAGAGCTTCCTCGACTTCTTCAAGGAGAAGCAGCACACCATCGTCCCCAGTGACAATGTGGGTTACACCAGCCGCGATGGCGCGCGCATCTTCACCAACGCCGGCATGAACCAGTTCGTGCCCATCTTCCTTGGCGAGCGCAGTGCCGATGTCGATACCTGGCCCGGCGTGTTGCACAAAGGATTGCCCACCCGTGCTGCCGACACCCAGAAGTGCATCCGCGCGGGAGGCAAGCACAACGATCTCGAAGACGTCGGTCTCGACACCTATCACCACACGCTCTTCGAGATGCTCGGCAATTGGAGTTTTGGTGACTACTTCAAGAAGGAAGCCATCAGCTGGGCCTGGGAACTCATCATCGAGCGCTGGAAGTTTCCCGCCACCCGCGTCTTCGCCACCATCTATCAACCCGGTGCCGGCGACCCCGCTGACCGCGATCAGGAAGCCTGGGACATCTGGGCTGAGAAGTTCCGCAGCATCGGCCTCGATCCCGACAACCACATCGTCAATGGCAACAAGAAGGACAACTTCTGGATGATGGGTGACACCGGTCCCTGCGGTCCCTGCACCGAGATCCACATCGACCTCACCCCGGGAGCTCCGAATCTCGATGAAGACCGCCAGCGCGCCGGAGCCTTGCTCGTCAACGGCAGTGACGCCAGTTGCATCGAGATCTGGAACAACGTCTTCATTCAATACAACGCCAATCCCGACGGCACCTTCGTTCCGCTGCCTGCACAGCACGTCGATACCGGCATGGGCTTCGAGCGCGTTTGCAGCATCATTCAGGGCACCAAAAACTTCACCGACTTCGAGACCGCCAAGATCAGCAACTACGACACCGACGTCTTCAAGCCCATCTTCGACGAGTTGACGAAGATGTCCGGCAAGCATTACCAAAGCACGCTGCCAAAGGCCAACGATCAAGGCCACGTCATCCCTGTCACCGAGCAGGAGAAGATCGACGTCGCCTTCCGCGTCAAGATCGGAGAGCGTCGTGTAGGGAAAGAGTGTCTTCGCCTGTGTAGATCTCGGTGGGCGCCGTATCATTAAAAAA
>CAJCCF010000707.1 GCA_903960845.1 uncultured Verrucomicrobiota bacterium
GGACGTTGGACGTTGGACGTTGGACGTTGGACGTTGGACGTTGGACGTTGGACGTTGGGCGTTGGGCGTTGGGCGTTGGGCGTTGGACGTTGGGCGTTGGGCGTTGGGCGTTGGGCGTTGGACGCTAGGCCTTCTTCGTCTTCAGGGCTCGTTTGCGTTCTGGAAAGAGGGTGGTGCAGATTTCGCAGACGGTGCCGTCACAGCCGCGGGCGGAACAGAATTCGCGGCCGTAAAAGATGATCTGGAGGTGCAGCTTGTTCCAGGCGGACTCGGGGAAGAGGCGCTTCAGGTCGCGCTCGGTCTGGGTGACGTTTTTGCCATCCGTCAGCTTCCAGCGCTGGGCCAGGCGGTGGATGTGGGTGTCCACGGGAAAGGAGGGGACACCGAAAGACTGTGCCATCACCACCTGGGCGGTTTTGTGGCCGACTCCGGGAAGTCGCTCAAGGGCATCGAGATCACACGGCACCTGACCGCCATGCTCGTCGATCAGGATCCGGGAGAGTTTCTGGATCGCTTTGGCTTTCTGCGGGCCGAGGCCGCAGGGTTTGACGATGGCTTCAATCTTTGCCACCGGCTGTGCGGCCAGAGCTTGCGGTGTCCTGCCCAGTTCTCCAAAAAGACGCGGCGTGATCTGGTTCACCCGCACATCGGTGCATTGGGCAGAGAGCAGGACAGCGATCAGCAGGGTGAAGGGATCCGAGTGATCCAGCGGGACAGGCGGGTCAGGATAAAGCTCCGCCAGTCGCTGGAGGACATGGCTGGCACGCTCGGTCTTGGTCACGGGGCAGGGGACTAGCTGCGCTGGATGCGATTGACCATGGAGCGGACGTGGTCGTATTTTTGGCGCTCTTTCATGATGGCGACGCCTCTTGAAAACGAGCCCCATTTAAGAACCCGGATATTCACGCTGCGCACTCCCCAGGCTTTCATGTGTTCCTTGGTCGGTTGGTAGATGTCGATCGTGTTCGTGCCGACGAGCGCCGAGCCGTAATCGTCCACCTGATAAATATGGGGTGTGCCTTCGATCTGGAAAATCGTGCCCATGGGGAAGACCGACCAGTCCGCTGCGGCACTGCGGACGCCACCGAACTTCAACTGCGTGCCGACGGCGGTGCGTGCGCCGTAAATGATATGATCCGATTCACTGTGCGTGTAGGCCGTCGTGCGGACGGATGTGATGCGCGTGCCCTGGTTTGAAACCACCTTGCGACCTGTCGACGAACTGGCGCAGGAACTGAGCAACAATGCGGCAGCGGAGAAGAGGCAAGTGATCGCTTTGGTTGTCATACATTAAGGCATGTTGAATTTCAACAAAGTCTCAGGGGGAGGCATTCTTGGGCATAAGATGATATTTTGCAATCACGGATTTCAAGGCCTCAGGTCCTTCGATTCCCATCGACTCATCCCGGGTTGGGAATTTCCGGGTGGGCTTGGACGCCCAGAACACGGTGGAGTTGTGTCATTGCATGATGCCTGGTTCTCTATTATGACAGCGCTCCTTTTTTCATCATGGTCAGTTCTATTGGCAGACACACGCTCGCCCTTGTCCACGGACTTGGGGACTTTGCTGTCTTCACGGCGAGGTCGTTTCAAGCCGTGCTCGGATCGCGCCGGTTGCTGCGGCGGGTGGTGCGGGCGGCCTTTGAGCAGGGCGTGCGTTGTCTGCCGGTGATTCTGATCGTGGGCATGTTCACCGGTTTGGTGCTCGGTCTGCAGGGTTACTACGTGCTGAGCCGCTTTGGCTCGGAGAGTCTGCTCGGTGCGCTGGTTTCACTGAGTCTGGTGCGTGAGCTTGGGCCGGTGCTGGCGGCGCTGATGCTGGTGGGGCAGGCGGGATCGGCGCTGGCGGCGGAGCTGGGGATTCAGCGGAACTCGGAGCAGATCGCGGCGCTCGATACGATGGGGGTGAACAGTCTTGGTTATCTGGTTACCCCGCGCCTGCTGGCGGCGCTGATGATTTATCCGATGCAGACGGCGCTGTTTGTCACCATCGGTCTCTGGGGTGGCAGTCTTTCGGGCTCGTTGCTTCTGGGCTTGCAGCCCGGGGTTTACTGGTCGGCGGTGGAAAGAGCGGTCGGCTCGGAGGACGTGCGCGAGTGCTTTATCAAGGCGGCGACCTTTGGCCTGCTGACCATCGCCCTGTGCTGCTATCATGGATTTAACTCGCACCGCAATCGCTCGGCCTCCGGTGCGCGCGGGGTGAGTGCCTCGACCACCCGCGCCGTGGTGCAGTCCAGCATCCTGGTACTGACGGCGGATTACGTCATCACCTCCTTTCTCGTCTGATGCCTGCCGACCCACAGACTCCGCTGCTTCAGGTGCAGGGCGTGCATAAACGCTTCGGCGACAACGTGGTGCTCGCCGGCGTGGATCTGGTGGTGACGCGCGGCAGTGTCGTGACCGTGCTGGGCCGAAGCGGCACGGGGAAATCGGTCTTTCTCAAATGCCTGGCCGGCATTGTGCATCCGGATCAAGGCACCATTCGATTTGATGGCCGCGCTCTCGATGCCGACGAGCCGCGTGCCCGAGCCGAATTCCACCGCCGGTGCGGTTTCCTGTTTCAAAGCAACGCCCTGTTTGACTCGCTGACAGCCCTGGAAAATGTGGCGCTGCCGCTGGAGCAGACGACGGATCTTTCCGAGAGCGACATCCGCAAGCGCAGTCTTGAAGCATTGCGCCAGATTGAACTGGAGCAGCACGCAGACCAATATCCCGGACAGCTTTCGGGGGGGATGCAAAAGCGGCTTGCCCTGGCACGCGCCATCGTCACCCAGCCGGAACTGGTGCTTTTTGACGAGCCCACGGCGGGGCTTGATCCTCTGCGTCGCAATGCGGTCTTCACGATGATCGCCAAGTATCAGCGCCAGTTTGGTTTCACCGCAGTGATCGTCACTCACGATGTCACCGAGGCGCTGGTGGCGAGTGACCGCGTGGCGCTGCTGGAAAAAGGCGTCATGCATTTTCAGGGAACACCGGCGGAGTTCACCAGCTCCACGGATCCTGTCGTGACAAGTTTCCGTGACAGTGCCGCCGCCCTTGGTGCCACTCTGGCCTCCCTGCGCAGCGGGGCTGACATTCAATCTGAAGACTGACCCATCTCATGAAACAAACCAAGCTGGAATTCCTCGTCGGCGTCTTTGTCCTCATCGGACTTGCGGCCGTGGCCTACCTCACCCTGAAGCTCGGCGCGGGCTCTTTATTGGGTGGTGACACTTACATGCTGGAGGCCCGCTTCACCAATACCAGCGGACTGAATACCGGCAGCAATGTCGTCGTCGCAGGTGTCCCGGTGGGACGTGTCGAAGAGATCCGCGTGGAGCCCACGGACTACAGCGCGATCGTAACCCTGAGGGTGAACTCGGGCCTGCATCTGCCCACGGATTCCATGGCCTCAATCAAGACCACGGGCCTGATCGGGGACAAATTCATCTCGCTTTCACCCGGTGCGGACGAGACTTATCTGACCCCTGGCACCCGCATCACAATGACCGAGTCAGCAGTTGACCTAGAGGGCCTTATCGGGAAGATGGCGTTCGGAAGTGTCGATAAAGAGACGCAGCCCACCACTCCCACTCCTCAATGAATTGCAGATCGATCCTTGTCCTGATATTTTTTGCGTCCCTGCTTCAAGGTCGTGCTGCCACCTCAACCGCTGAGGCTGAGAGGCGTCTGCGTGGCGCGGTGGAGGAAGTGCTCGCCGTGGCGGACCGCGTGAAAGATCACCGCACCCTGGCGGAGAAAGTGCGTCCCATCTTGATGAAGCATATCAATTTTGAAACCATGACCCGTCGCGCCGTCGGGCCGGGTTGGCGTCAGTTCACTTCGGAACAGCAGCGGAAGGCCACCCAGCTTTTCACCACGCTCGTGATCCGCACCTACAGCAATAAATTCACACCGGGCGAGCACCCGGCCATCAATTACAAGGCGGCCGTGTCTCCGGCTCCCGGGCGTGTGGATGTGCCGACGACGCTGCTTTATCAGGGCAGCCATTACAGTGTCACCTACCGAATGGAGCAGGAAAGCAGCTTGCGCGTTGTGGATGTTGTCATCGAAGGTGTCAGCATGATCGCCAACTACCGAAGCCAGCTTGACGCTCAGTTTAAAAGAGGTGGTGCTTCCGCCGCCATCGCATCTCTCGAACAATCAGTCGCCCATCCCCAATGAAACCAAACCGCCTACTCCTAAGTCTGCTGATGCCGGCCGCACTCGTGCTGCTGAGCAACTGCACCACTCCCTCAAAAACTGCCAACAAGGCAACCACCAAGCTGGTGGGTGCCACTGATGCGCGTGACGACTACGCTGTGGTCGACGCCCATGATCCACTGGAACCGCTGAACCGGGCCACCTTCTGGCTCAACGACGGCATCTACAACGTCGTGCTCCGCCCGATTTCCAAGAGCTACGAGTTCATCACCCCCGCCCCAGTGCGACAGGGCATCAACAATGTCTTTGATAACGCCGCGTTCCCTGTGCGCTTCGTGAACAGCGCCCTTCAGGGCAAGTTCAAGCGTGCCGGTCAGGAAGTGCAGAAGTTCGGCGTGAACACCTTTGCCGGTTTCGGTGGACTCATCAAGCAGTCGGACCGGATCCCGTCCCTGACCAATGTGCCGCGTGAAGACACCGGACAGACCCTCGCCAAATGGGGTGTCCGTCACGGTCCTTACCTGGTGCTCCCCATCCTTGGCCCAAGCTCCGCGCGGGACGTGTTTGGTATTGCCGGAGACTATGCTTTGAACCCGGTCAACTGGCTCTTTGCCCTGAAGGGTGACGCTGATGATTTCGCCTGGATCCCGCCTTCAGCGAACACACTCCGGCAGTTGCCTGATCAACTCAAGAAGTACGACGAGTCGCGTGCCAATGCCCTGGACCCTTACCTGTCCATCCGCAGCACCTACTACCAGAACCGCCAATCCGCGGCTGACGAGTAGGATTGCATCACCGAAGATGTGAAGAAGGCCGGGTGCTTTTTGCGCCCGGCCTTTTTTATGTGTGAATTGGTCTGCTTGCTCCAACCGGAGTTGCATTGCTCAAAGCTCGACGCTCTGCATCAATCGGGCGACCTCGACCTGACCGGTGGGGTGCTTTGCTGAAAGGGCTTCGCACAATTTTTCAGAGCGTTCAGGCTCTCCGTGGACGAGGAAGACGCGCTTCTTCACGCCGCCGACGCGGTCGAACCAGCTGAGCAGCTCATCGTGGTCCGCATGGCCGGAGAAGGAGTCTAGGGTTTCGATCTCCGCCCGCACTTCGAACTCGTCACCGAGGATGTTCACATGTTTGTGGCCGCTGCGCAGCTTCCAGCCAAGCGTGTTCTCCGCGCAGTAGCCGACGAAGAGCAGGATGTTGTTTGGATTTTCCACATTGTTGCGCAGGTGGTGCAGGATGCGTCCGCTCTCAGCCATGCCAGAGGCGGAGATGATGATGGCTGGTCCTTTGATCCGGTTGAGTGACTTTGACTCATCAACCGTGCGCACCAGATGCAATCCCTCGAAACCAAAGGGGTCATGGCGCATGAAGAGCGCCTTGCTGGCTTCCGGCTTCAACTCATCCACATGCAGGCGGAAGATCTCCGTGGCTTTCACCGCAAGCGGACTGTCCACATAAGTGGCGATGGGGCCAAAGCAGTTCTCATGGCGCAGCCTGTCCAGGGTGAAGAGCAACTGTTGAGTGCGCTCCACGGCGAACGAGGGAATGATCAGATGAGAGCGGCGCTGCTGCACCTCACGGATGATTTTGCAGAGGTGGTCGGCGGTCTGCGCGGCCAGTTCATGCTTCCGGCCTCCATAGGTGCTCTCCATGATCACGTAATCCACTTTTTCGCAGGGAGCTGGATTGTTGAGCAGGTCATTGTCGGGACGTCCGATGTCGCCGCTGAAAAGCAGGCGCGAGTGCTTGCCTGTCGCCTGGTCGTCGATGTCCAGAATGACCTGGGCGGAGCCAAGCACGTGGCCGGCGTCGATGAAAGTCAGCCGCACGCCGTCAGCGATGTGCATGTGCCGCTCATAGCCGAGTGTCACGAACTGGCGCAGGCATTTCTCCGCATCAACCTGACGGTAGCTTGGCTCCAACTCAGGCAGATCATCGCGCTTGCGGTGCCGGTTCAGCCAGGAGATGTCGCTCTCGTGAATGTGCGCCGCATCCGGCAGCATGATGCTGCATAAATCGCGCGTGGCCGGTGTGGAAAAAATGTTCCCCGTGAAGCCGCGCTTGCACAGATGCGGCAGGTTTCCCGCGTGGTCGATGTGTGCGTGTGAGAGCACCACGCAGTCGATTTTAGCCGGATCAAAAGGGAAGTCGCGATTCCTCTCCATGGCTTCGGCACGGCGTCCCTGATAGAGCCCGCAGTCCAGCAGGATGCGTGAGTTGTTGACCTCGATGAGGTGCTTGGATCCAGTCGTTGTTCCGGCGGCGCCGCAGAAAGTGATTTTCATGTTGGCCACATCCCAGCGGAGACACGCGCTGATGGCAAGGGACAAAGCTGCATCTTGACGAAACATCTCCCTGCGCGATGAACTGCGCCTCACACCCATGTCCGACATCCTATCCGCCCTGAACTGGCGCTACGCCTGCAAAGTCTTTGATCCCGCCAAAAAAATCCCGGCGGAAACCTGGGCGGAACTTGAAGCGTCGCTTGTTCTCACGCCTTCCAGCTTCGGCCTTCAACCGTGGAAATTCATCATCATCCAGGACAGGGAGTTGCGTGAAAAACTCGTGCCGCATGCCTGGAATCAGCGCCAGATCGCCGACTGCTCACACCTCGTGGTGATGACGGTGCCTAAGGTGCTCAGTATTGAGCATGTCGATGCCAACATCGCGCGCATCA
>CAJCCF010000708.1 GCA_903960845.1 uncultured Verrucomicrobiota bacterium
TCCGCGAGTGGCCGGTGGCTGCGGCGGCATGAAAGGTGTCAGGTGATTCCTATGGCGAGATTCCTGTTGTTTGAACTCAGAAGGACGAAGGGTGAAGGACGAAGGGTGAAGGTCGTTCGCAGTGGTTGACGGTTGTCCTGATACTCCGGCACGCGTAGCCCCCTTTGACCTTCGTCATCCCACCTGCTCAAGGCCTAACCAACTCGGCTTTCCCGGACACCACCGGTGTGGCGGTGCTTTTTTCACCGGGCACATCGGGCAGTTCAGCCAGATTGAAGAAGCCGACCCCTTGCGTAAGATCTGGCCTTGTGATGAGCAGGCCGCTGTAGGTCGCCGAGCGCAGGATTTTGGCGATGGGGGCCACGAGGTCGAAAGGATCGTTGTCCGAAAAGGCAAAGGTGCCAGTCATCGTGCCGGTGATGGCGTTCAGGGTGATGCGCACACTTTGGGGATTCACCGTGAGCAGCGTGGGCATGATGGCGGTGTTGGTCTTGGTGGTTTGGAAGAGTTGATCCAGCGTGGGGGTGAGCGGCGGGCCGGTGAAATGCAGCCGGGCATTGTTGACCAGGGGGCCGGTGGCTGGCTGTGGGTCCAGGCCGATGATCATCGAGCCGATGGCGGGCCGGGTGTAGCGCGCGCCGCGCACGGTCAGGGTGTGCAGCGGAATGCCGTCCTTGTAGCTGCGTGTGGTGCTGGTCACTGATTGCGGGGCTTTGACCCAGCTCAGAGATCCATCAACGAGTCCGGTCGCCAAGGTCACGGTGCTCCAACCCTGAGCGCTGCCGGTGTTGGCGTAGAGCATGGCATGAATGGAAGCCTGGCCTGCAGGGCCGAGTGTGGTGCTTCCTGTCAGGGTGGTGGCATCAGCGAGTTTGCCCGCCCATGTCACGATGCCGGTGGTTCCGAGGGTGAGCGTGGTGTGACCGTGGCCCTGAGGATAGAGTGCCATGCCCACGAACCCGGCGGGCACTTCAAGCGCTGCGTTGTGGACGGTGGTGACTGGCACCGGTTTGATGGTGGCTGACCATGAGTTGCGCGCAGCGCTGAGGCCGGCCTGATTCGTGCCGTCTGAGATGCTGCCAGTCAGTGTGCCAGTGGGCAAATCGAGCGTGAAGCTGCCAGCGAGCGGTGTGAGCAGAGTTCCCCGGGAAATGGAAAACGGTGTCGTCGGGTTGGCATTGCCTGCCAGGGCGTCGATGCGGCTGCTCCAGGCATAGCTTTTGGCTCCAAGGGTGACTAAGCCCGTGTAGGTTCCTGTGCTGGCGACGGTGATGGTCAGGCGGCCACCGAAGCCGGCATTGAGCGATGAATGACGTTCGACGAGTCCATTCCAGGTGCCACGTGCGCTGAGCGGGAAGTCCTCGACCTGCCAGTCGATTTGGACCGGGGGGCTGTTGCCGGCTAGATTTGAAGCCGTCACCAGCATCTTGTAATTCCCGATTCTGGTGGGCCGTCCCGAAAGCAGGCCTAACAAATTGAGGGTGACACCGGATGGCAGGCCTGTGGCGGTGAACTTGGTGGCTCCATTGTCGGCGGTGAACTGGCTGTTCACCACGCCGCTGATGACGCCGTTGGTAAACGGTGGAGGTGTGACGACGGGCCTCAACCGCACGCTGATCGTGGACGGCAGTGTCTCGATGGTGTCGGGTGTTCCTGCCATGCCGATGACGCAGGTGTAATCACCGGCTTCATCCGACTGCACATCGCTGATGGACAAGGTTTTTGTCGCTGTTCCGGTCACTTTGCTGGCATCCGGAATGGGCTGCCCATCGCGCAACCAAAGGTAGGAAAGGCCAGGTCCAGCGGCCGTGGCGGTGAGATTGAGCGTGGTTCCTTGATTCAGCGTCAGGGAGGGCAGGGTGCGATTGACCACTCCCACGCTCATGGTGTCTGAGGTGTCACTGCCTCCAAGATTGTTGACCGTGACCAAATAATCGCCCGCATGACTGGCATTGGCGGTTGCTGCGGAAAAGGTTGCCGACGTGTTTGCGAGGGATTTGCCGTTCTGCGACCAGGCATAGTTCAAGGTTCCTCCGCCAGTCGCCTGCACGTTCAGCGAAAGCGGATCGCCCTCCTTGATCAGAAGCGGACTGGCAGTCTGGGAAACAATCAAAGCTGGTTCGGCGCTGGTGCCGAAAAGAGTCAGCGTGGCCGATCGGAAAGTGCCCGTATCGCCGACTGACAGATCCTTGATGGAGAGTGTCCAGAGCCCCTTCGCTGATTCACCCCAGTGGCGCACGCTGCTGAAGACCCAGTCATCATAATCGATGCCATCGTCGGCACCTTCCCTGGTGGCGAGTGTGCTGACCGATCCTGAGGGTGAGGTGAGCTTGAGCTCAATATCGCCACGGTAAGCGTGCCACAGATTCAATTGGAGTGTGGCATGCTCGATGCGCATCGGGTCCATCGAGTTGAAATCAAAAACGACGCTGATGCCTGTCGTGTTGTTGTCCGGAATGCTGCGGACGACGCTCGATGACCTTGAGTCTTCGATCATTGGTCCCAGTCCTGTCCAGGTCGAGGCCATGGTCACGGCGGCTTGAGTGTCCACCTGCCCGCCTCCGTAGGATTGGTGATGCTTGATGAGCGGCAGGCCGGGGGATCCGCCATTGCGGGATACCCAGCCCGCATCCGTCGGAAAGATTTTAACAGAAGAGCGCAGCAGAATCTCTTTCACATCACGCCAGTTTAAATTGGGATTTGCCTGCAGCATCAGCGCGACTGCGCCAGAGATGGCAGGTGCGGCAGAGGAAGTGCCGCCGAAGCTGTTTGTGTAATTCAGATCGGCGGGTTCACCCTCGCTGGTTCCAGTTTGATTGTAGCCGTCCGATCCACGCAGATCCGTGGTGTAAATGGCGCGGCTGCCGCCGTTGCTTGGCGTCACGACGACAAGGTGTGAGCCCGTCTCGCTGTAGACTGAAAGCGCTCCGGTATTCGTCACGGCACCAACCGTGGTGATGAACATGGAATTGGTGCTGCCATCCTTTTGACCTTGCTCGCGATCATCCCTTCCATTTCCGGCAGACCAGACAAAAACGGAGCCCAGGCCTCCCCGTCCAGTTTCCGCGGCAGAGCGGCGTGCCGCCTCCATCAGGGGGCCGGCAGGAACGGTCTCATTGGCATGCGCACCGGTCCCCCAACTGCAATTCTTGATTTGGATCACCTCTTTACCTCGCGACATCGCATCGGCATCTTCCGAGTCATCGGTGGCGGATGAAATCAGTCTGAAACCGACAAGGGTTGCCTCCGGGGCAACGCCCGAAACGCCGATGCTGTTGTTGCCGCGTGCCGCTGCCACGCCGCCCACGGAAGTGCCGTGATCATCATGGAATGCTGCCACGGGTGCCGGATTGTTATCCGGCGGAGTGTCATTCCAATCATAGTGATTGGCGCTGTCCGCATTCGGGGAAAGGTCGGGATGCAGCAGATCCAGTCCGTCATCCACGATGGCGATCTTGATGCCCTGACCTTTGTAGGTGTCCCACACGGTTGACACATGCATGTCGACGCCGGCTTTTCCTCCGCCCTGGCCGGTGTTCTTTAAATGCCATTGTTGGGTGAAGAGGCTGTCGTTGGGCGTGAAATGAGCCACATGCTGACGCATCAGGAGCGGGCCGACCTGACCGGTGGATGCGTCACTGCCGAGTGCTGCCAATGCCGCAAGAGTGGCTTCAGGCCCTCCATTCACTGGTTCCACGATCATGCTGCCAGGCGCGTAATCGGGCTCACTGAGCAGTCGCAGCCCATGTGTTTTCAGGGCGGCCAATGTTGCCGTGCGGTTGTTGGTCTGCAGGTGAATGCGCTTGTGCAGGATCTGACGCGATTGCGCCACGCCTTCACGCCCTTCGGGATACAACACCCAGCCCACCAGATTCCCGCCCAGTTTTTCCGCCGATTGGATGAGGTGCTGGGCATCCGGTTGCGGATCGATCTGACGCAGCCGGTTATCCGTCGGAGCCGTCGTCACGTAGAGTTCAGACAAGGACAGGCTGAAGCGTTGCACCCGCCCGTCCGCCACCAGCACGAATGGCTTTCCGTTCATCAGATTTTCCAGAGCGTGCTGTTGATCCTCTTTCTTGAAGCTCCGCTTTTGCGCCGAGATCATGCCGTTGCGGTGCTGACGCTTTACTGACTGCTTGGATCCCTCTTCGCGATCGCCCGCTGAATTGCCGGATGAAGACAACCACCATGCCATCACCGCGCCGACCGCCAAAACGGCAGTCCATGCACCACGCATCAGGCTGGGGGAAATTTTCTTCATGAGTGTCCTCTGGGAGACTGCTTCGACAGCATCTCAGGGGCGTGGTTCAACCTCAAGAGCTAATTGGCAGGACTCCGGTTTTAAGGAAGTGAACCACCATCCTCAGCACGGCTGGCCGCCACATGATGTAAGTGTGATCCGCTTCCATGACATGAAACGCGGCCTCACCGGCCACATGCCCGCGCGCTGCGGTCACGATGCCATCGGACTCACGACCCAGCAGGTGGTGAAAGAGCGTCAATAAAGGACGGCGGCCCATGATCACGGCCGTTTCAGGTGGCACGGGCCCGAGTTGATTTGGCGTGCTGGTTTCTCCGCTTCCGAGTTCCTTGATCACGGGCCCGAGCAGCAGGTGAATCCATGGCCGGTCCGCCAGATGATCGGCGATTTCGCTGCCCTGGTTCGGTGGCGCCAGCATCACCGTTCGTCCGAGCGGAAAGGCCGTGTCCCGCTGGGCCGCCCAGGCGCGAAAAATGATGCCGCCGAGCGAGTGCGTCACGAAATGAACTTTCGCTCCGGGCTCCAATTTCAATTCCGCCAACGCGGGGTTTAAGAAATCGCTCACCGCCTCCGCCACGGTGATGCGTTGTGATGGATAGCCCACATTGAGCACCGCAAAGCCGTGACTTCTCAGCCACCAGAACAATCCCAGCATGGAGCGCCGGGAGCGCCCGAGGCCATGAATCAGCACCACATGATCACGCGTGGCGCTCATCACACAAAATCCGTGATTGAGCCGAAGTCCGCGTCGAAGAGCCGGCGGTAAGTGCGGAAGGCAAAGTTGTCCGTCATGCTCGCGACCCAGTCGCAGACCAGTCGTGCGCGGGTGATGGCATCGGGAGCCTTGGCGATCTCGGCCTCCACGGTGCCGGGCATCAAATGCAGACTGTCCTTCCCCTCGATGTAGCGTTTCTCCAGCACCTGGAAGAGGCGGGTCAGAATGAAGTCCGCCTTGTAATCGAGTTGCTGGAGCTGAGGGCTTTTGAAAACGAGTTCGAAGGCGATTTTTTTGTTCAGGGCCGACTGTGTCTGCATGGCAGGATCGATCTCCAGCTGATACTGATGCCGTCGTGTCATCGCGCTTAAAAAGGTGCTGGTGGGCACGAGTTTCGCGGCACGGATGTAGTCGCCGATGTGGCGGTTCAGGCGTGCCTCTACCCGCTGCTCCTTGATCGCTTTGCACAGAAACTCCACCTGCGCGGATTGCGCCGCATCCAGTGTCTTTGACTCTGCCCAGCGCTCCAGTTTGGTCACGGTGATGAAGCCCGCATGAATGCCGTCCGCGATGTCATTGAGCGAATACGCCGTGTCATCCGCCCAGTCCATGATCTGGCACTCGATGCTCTTGAAGCCATTGCGTTCTTTTCCCGGTGTCAGCTCCACGGGGAAGGCCTGGTTGCCCATCGTGAAGTCCAGCCATGCCTCCTGATCATTGTAGAGATAGTGATTCTTTGCTCCCGCGGCCTCGGCTTGAAGTGTCTTGTATTTCAGCACGCTGTCGATCAGGGCACGCGTCGGGTTCATGCCCTCGCGGCCTTCATTGAAAAGTGTCTGCGTGAGCTGGCGCAGTGTTTGCGCATTGCCTTCAAAACCGCCATAGGGCTCCATCAGCCGGTGCAGGGTCCGCTCGCCCGTGTGGCCAAAGGGCGGGTGACCCAGATCATGCGCCAGACAGGCGCACTCCACCAGATCACCGTCGATGAAGTAATCCTCCTCCAGCAGGTCGCTCTGCTGCGCCAGTGACGCACAGATCGACCGCCCGATTTGTGCCACCTCGATGCTGTGTGTCAGCCGTGTGCGGTAGAAATCATACTCGCCGGACAGAAACACCTGGGTCTTGTTTTGCAGACGACGGAACGCGCTGCTGTGAATGATCCGGTCGCGGTCGATTTGAAACGCATTCCGATACTCGTCCGGGTGCGCCGGTCGCGGCTTCAGAGTCTCGGAGTCAAAGGCGGAGTAAAAACGGTTCGCAGGCATCGTGTGCCGCGATGCTAGGCCTTGTTTGGAAACTGGCAAGGCTGGCTCCGCAGGCCCATGGGCCGGACGGACGGCATGGCGGGCGCAAGCTTGCGCATTCCCCACCGTTCCACTTCATGCATGAAACGCCGCTGCCTCCTCTCCCTTCTATTCCTGTCATCCCTGTCTGCCCAAACGCCGGTTGCCCCGAAAACGCTTGATCCGGTCGATACACTGGCGGCGAAGCTGAAGCCTGCGCGCGTGCTGGTTTACAAGAAAATCGCGGATCGCGAGCTGCAGATGCATGTCTTTGAACCGGCTGGATTGAAGGCCGGAGACAAGCGTGCCTGCTTCCTCATCATTCACGGCGGTGGCTGGACTGGTGGCTCTCCGCCGCGCATGTATCCCTTTGCCGCGCATTACGCGCAACTGGGCCTGGTTGGCATCAGCCTGCAGTATCGCCTGCACAGCGCCAAGACGGGCGTCAGCGTGTTTGATTGCGTGAAGGACGCCCGCTCCGCTGTCCGCTATCTCCGCGCCCATGCCGCTGAACTCGGCATCGATCCCCAAAAGATCATTGTCAGCGGTGGATCAGCGGGCGGTCATCTCGCGGCGGCCACCGCGCTGTTCGATCAGGTGAACGACGACGGCGACGACCTCACGATCTCTGCTTCGCCCAATGCTCTCGTCCTGCTGTTTCCAGTCATCGACACTTCCAGGGAAGGTTACGGTCAGGCTAAAATCGGCGAGCGCTGGCAGGAACTCTCGCCTGTTCATCACGTGCGCCCCGGCCTGCCACCCACCATCACCTTCCA
>CAJCCF010000709.1 GCA_903960845.1 uncultured Verrucomicrobiota bacterium
CCCGTGGATGCGGTGGAATCCACAATCTCGTCTTCAGCCACGACAAACTCGTCCAACTCTACCACCTCGGCCGTCATCTCCAGGTCCATCTGCTTCACCGAACCGGCAGAGACGACGATGCCACTGCGCCGTTCGCGCACAAAACCGTCTTTGCTGACGAGAAGAGTGTACTGTCCGGGTGGCAGGTCATTGATGAAGAAGCTGCCATCAGACCCCGAACTACCACCCACTCCAGTGCCTTCCACCATCACGGTGGCACCGCTCACAGGCACGGAAAAATCAGCATCCAGAATGCTGCCGCGCAAGGCGCCGTTCTGCGACTGCGCGACCACCTCACCGGTCAGGGCTGCAGCTAGAACAAAAGCTAAAATGATCCATCTCCCGGCCACGCGTCAATGGATCGCCGCCTCCGTCTGAGGGTTGATGACCTTGAGGATGTCTGCCGGGATGGCACGACCCGCATCACTGTAAAAAAGGCAGACGAGAACCGCTGACGTGGCCTGAGCGCGCGGATGCGGGTGTGATCTGCCGGCCTTTGCCGCCAGCATGACGAGCCGATCAGCTTCCACAAAACCGGCAGCACGCTGAGCCACGCGAGCGAGTGCGAGTGCTGATTTGGGTGCTTCCATGACGAACACTTTCGACAAACCGGCTTCCCCCACTTTGAGCCAATCATTCACCTGCTTGTCCCTGCCTTTCCAATCGATGAGCACATCGAGAGCCTCAGCCAGATAGGGAGCCTTCCAGTCCGCTGCATCGGCATAGGTCTTGATGATCTCTAAGAAGAGTTTGATAGCCTTGTCCGCCTCCTTGAATTCACCGCCAGCATAGGCGGATCGAGCCAGTTCAATCAGCATGCGCTGGGCGGATGGCAGGCCGTCACGCGTCGATAATCGGCCCACTTCCTGAAGCAGTTCCAGACCAGCCTTTTGATTGCCGTCACTCAGTTGGCGATTCGCGCAGCCAAGGAGGAAAGTTGCGCGCACACGATCCACACCGCGATCTTCACATTGAGCCATACGCGCCTGAGCCTGCTGTAAGTTAAGCGCTGGTTTGGACTGCAAGTTTTGAAGTCGGGCTTCTAACTCTAGTTTAGCCAACTCGCTCAAACGTAACTCTTCCGTCTTTGCTTCAGACTCACGGCCAAGTGAATAAAGCAGCTCGCAGTAGCGCGTGCGCAGTAATTCAGCCTTGCGGCCGCGCGCCTGTTCTAGTGTTTCTAAAGACTTCCCCGCATGCTCAGCAGCCTTTTCACGTTTGCCTTTCTCAAGCAAAACCCAGGCGATTTCGAGGTGCGCACTCGCAGGTCCGCTGGCTGGCAAATTGTCTGCGAGATAAGCCGCCTCTGCGAACTCTCCAATCTTTGCCCACCGCGTAATGATCTCGATCATCAGCTCGCTATACTCAGTGAGGTCACCAGCGGTCCCAGCAGCGAGTGACTCAGCCAGACGAAGAGGATGCCTTGCGTCCGTGGTGCGCTTAAAGGCGTGCTTCTGAGAATCCGCGATGATCTGATCCAGCAGCGTCTCGCTCTGCTGAATGGTCGCCGTTTGTTCAGCCTGAGCACAGATCACAAGCAGCGCTGCGCCACCGGCAAGCAGGCGTTTCCAGAACATCTGTGGGGGGGAAATGAATGACATGCGGGGTGTGGGATTAGGTCCTCATCAGTGTCGGTTGATAGCCTCGATGAAATTCGTTTTTCGTGACAAAAGAGACACACTGGGATGATGGGCCGATCTGAATCTATCTAAATAGACACAAAAAAACGGGATGGCCCGAAGACCACCCCGTTGAGTGATTGGAATCGCTTACTGGGCGATCACGCGGTAGTGAACGGGTGATCCTGTGTAGGTGTAGGCGCTGTCGGTAACAGTGATCTGGCCTGCGGTGACGTTAGTATCAGAGATGTCGCCATCCTGAACGGCCACGAAGGGCACCCACTCACGGCCATCGGTAGAACGCTCCACGACGTACTCGACAGCATCTGTAGCGTCAGTAGCTGTGGTGTCGGCATTGAAGCTGACCTTTGGATTGGCCAACGACACATCCAATGTCAGCACTGGGCGTGCGACATTCGAGGTAGGCAGGAGGTCCACCGCAGCGGTCCAGCTCCAACCAAAGAGCCAGTTGTTGTCACGCATGGCACCGGTGTGCTTGACTGGGCTGAGGAAGTTCGCGAGACCCGAGCGAGCCGGAGCAGTGCGGGTCAGCTTACGAGCTACGATGGAGACACCAGCCGCAGCTTCGTCGATCAGGGTAGGGTTCAGGCCGTTTTTGACGAGCTGACCTTTGGCCACAATCTGAGTGGCCGGAGCCACCGCCGTGCCGGTCGTCAGGATGGTCGTGCCAGTAAGCGTTTGGATCGGCGTGGAGCCTGTATTGAAAAAGAGGCTGTCCAATAGATCAGTGTCGTTTTCTACGCCTGCGGTCGCACTGCCCTCGGAGTGCTCAAGCACGCCGCTATTGATGTCTTCAAACAAGGCATACTGGATTTGACCCGAAGAACTACGGCGGACACGAATGCCGTCTTGGCTGGAGGTGACACCCACGCCGCCTTTGTTGCCAATGATGGTGGCATTGAAGACAAAACCTTTGGAACGTGGCAAGATGCCGGAGTTGTTTGGCTCAGGACCGTCCAGCTCGAAGCCACGCTCAGATACGTTCTGGGTGGTGTTTTTACCTGCGGTCGTCGCATCAGGCGTGGCATTGGCATAACCAGAACGCGGGAAGCGCTCTCCGCCGCCCATGTGCAGGAAGGCGTGCTGAATGGTACCAGAGTAGCCCTGGTCCCAGTCGATGCCGTCGTCACCACCGAACATGCCCATGAGATAGCGGCAGTTCACATAACCGCCGAACCACTCGAAGTCGTCGTCAGCGTTCTGGCAGACTTCGACCCATTCGATGGTAGTGCCGCGACCGACAGCACCCATGGTCAAGCCATTGAGTTCGATACCAGGAGCCACCGGGAAGCCACCGTAACGGATCGACCAAAAGCGTACTACGCCGCTATCGTCGTCTTCATCGACGCCGCCATAAACACCGCGTTGGAAACTGGTGGATCCATTCAGGCTGCCGCTACCATCTGGATCAAACGGGAAGCCCAAAGTGATCGGCGAGACGGAGAGACCTTCGATCACGGCGAAGCCGCTGCCATCACCCGCTTCATTCTGAGTTCCCGGCACAGATTCAGGAGAAGAACCACCAGTCGGAAGCGTTGGAGCTTCTCCAGTGAGGGTGTTGGTCGCGTCATCATAGTTGTAACGAGCGGCGGCACCATTGCCGTCATAGGCTATGGGCGTGCGCCCCAGGAGCACCAGGCCACCGCACTGGCGAGCGATGGAGAATGCATTGTTCCCGACTGGGCCATCAGTGCCGTAGTTGAGCGGTGTGAAAACCACGCTGCCGACTTTCGTCGGGCGAGTGTTCGCACCACCAGGAACCAGTGTGTCGTCCACCGAGGTGAAGACGATGGGGTTTTCCACCGTGCCGATGCCGATGACTTTTGCACCACGGCAAATGGCGAGTGTGCCGGGATTGTTCGAGCCAGTGGTGATCGTATCGTTGGCAGCGCGAATGATCGTGCCTGGCTCAATGGTGAGACGTGCTGGTGGCAGCACATAAACTGCATTGGGGAGCACGTACACATTGTCACTGGACCAGCGGGTGTCAGTCGAGATGTCCGTTGTCACTTCGATGATGTCTGCATGGGCAGCACCGGTAAAGGCAACGGCAGCGCAGGCCAGCGCGAGGATTTTAGAAGAGGTGGGTTTCATGTGATTGATTTTCAAGTTAGTTCAGATCAGCGTCTTACTTGGCTTCAAAGTAGGCACCTCCGGAAAGGCGGGGTGAAGTGGTTGCAGTGGTCGCCGGAGGGCCGGCGGAAGGAATCTGATCAAGGAGGAAATACCCCACGCCAATCAGTGAGCCTTCGACCGGAACGATCAGCCCCTGGAATGCCGGAGAGCGGGTCAATTCATCAGCATTCACAAGTGCCGTGGTCGGATTCTCATCCTTCAGCATGAAGCTGCCGGAGAAGAGGCCGGTGGCCGCGACGGGTGTCAGTTTGACGAGCGCCGGATTGGATGCGCTGACAGTCACCTTGTTGCCGGTTTGCACGCTCACATTGACGTTTGGATTCCGGTCGGCGGCACCAATCCCGGCCTGCTCAAAGCTGAGCGTGGCGTTGTCAGTCCCATTCGTTAGACCGAGCAGCAATGCTGGCGGCGTGAACTTACCGCCGACAATCGTCAGATTGAGCGGAGCAAAGCCATTCCGATAGAGACGGTTTGACGGCAATTTATTTTCCGGACGCGACCAGTCAGCATTGCCGGTGATCACGTTGTCGGTAACGGCTGGAGTCGATTTGTCATCGATCACCAGTTTGCCGAGGATCGAGCCCTTGAGAACGGTGGTGTAGAGGGTCTGGAAGATGAAGATCTGGCCGGAAGGACCAACAAAGGTGCCACCGGTGATGCCTTCACCATCGGCAAGTTTGCCCATGAAGTTGAACTTGCCATCCTTGCCAACCGTAAAGGAAGCGTAGCTCACGCCTTGCGGGTAATTCAGATCCGACTTGTCTGGATTTGGCGTCGACGGAGCTGTTTCGTCAGGGATGACAATGGCCATGTTGTAGAGGCCCGCATAGTTGGTGGCATTGGAGCCGACAGGTGCCGCAGCCCATTTGTTGCGCCAGCCTTCAAAATACACATGATCAGTGCCGTCGGTAAGGTCGCCATTGGAAATCAGGTCTGCACCGAGATCAAAGCTGAGCGACAGCGGTTGGATATTTCCAGTGCGCCTGATCACCACTGAGGCGGAAGCCGTCGCCGTCAGCGGATTCAACCCGGACACGTCCACAGCACCCACCAGAGGGTAAGTGGCGACACCCAGAATCAGCTTGCCGGTGATGACGCCGGTCGGGGAGACGATCAAGTTGTCCAGGCGGCCACCGATATCAGCGCCGAGTTTGGCGATGCGCTCAACCGGACCGACATAGGTGCCGGCAATGCCCGCAGGAAAACCAGCGATGTCGATAAAGTCATCGATCGATGTCGTGCCCACCGAGTTGATGATCTTCAGTGTGATTTTGCTGTTCAGCTTGGCCATTGTCGGCTTGCCGGAGATCAGGCCTGTCAGCTTGTTGATGCTCAGACCAACGGGAAGACCGATGGCATCATAGCCGCTCGGAGCCTTGTCGGCATCTCCGCTCACGCGGATTTGATAAGAGTAGAAACCGCTGATAATGCCATCCGGCATCGCAGGCACACCCGGCGTGGTGAAGTTGAAGGCGGGAGCCTTGTCAAAGATGTTCAGCGTCGTCGTCGCGCCATCTTTAGGGCCGGCAGCCCCAGTGACCACGCATTTGTAAACCGAGCCTACCACTGCTGCCGTGAGCGGTTTGATGATCAGGATTGGAGTGGTGATGCCGAGTGTCACATTGTCCTTGAACCACTCATAGCTCAGCGGTCTGCCGCCGACATTCACCTTCAGCGTGGTGGTGGCGGTTGCGC
>CAJCCF010000710.1 GCA_903960845.1 uncultured Verrucomicrobiota bacterium
TCCCTGGCAGGAAATTCGCTCCGCACAATGGCTGACCGACCGCAAGCTACTCTGCCTGGCGGGAATTGGACTGGCCCCGGCCACATTACTGGCTATCAGCAGCGAAGCTACCGTCGGTTACTGGGCCATCGCGCTTTATTTCTCAGTTCTCTGGTCGGTTTTCTTTTATTACCTCTTCAAAACGCCGCAGGTTCAAGTGGCGCTATGTTGTCTCTGTTTTTTCGGGACTGGCATGGTGTGCATTCCCGTCCTGCTGACCATCCAGCATCTGCCACCAATCCCATTCTTTCTTGGTCTGGCACACTCTGAGGTGCTGCCACTGAGGGCCCTCGGAATGTTCTTTGGAGTCGGGTTGTGGGAGGAGCTTTCCAAGGCGGCGATCCTCTTCTGGCTGGTCCGTCGTCCTGGAATCATCCTCATCCCGCAAACTGCAGTCTTCTATGGCATGATCTCAGGTCTCGGCTTTGGCATTTACGAGGGAGTCAGCTATCAGCAGACCGTGAACCGTGAGCAAGGCGTTGACGCCGCCTACTTTCTCAACATCGCACGTCTGACATCGCTTCCTTTTTTGCATGCAATCTGGACTGGAATCGCCGGTTACTTCATAGGGTTCTCCGCTTTGTTTGCCTCCAAGCGGTTCGGACTCTGGATTTGTGCCTTGCTGATTCCCGCAGCACTTCATGCCTTCTACAACACCTTGGGCTGGTCGCTGTTTGGACTTGCCGTCGGCTTGTTGGGCGTCGTTTTGCTGATGACCTATCTCGCCAACTGCAGAAAAACCCAGTCACAGCTTGGTCTTTTAGCCCAACCTGCCATCATCATGAACAACAACCAGCCATGAACCGCCGCCTGCCCGTCTATCTCCTCATCGACTGCTCCGAATCCATGATCGGCGGCGGCATTGAAGCTGTGCGTTCCGGCCTCAGCGCCATGCTGACCAAGCTGCGCTGTGATCCCCATGCACTGGACACCGTGCATCTCAGCGTCATCACCTTCGATGCCGAAGCACGAGTCGCCGTGCCCATGACACCCCTGCTCGACTTCCAGGAGCCACAGCTCACCATCAAACCCGGCACATCGCTCGGAGCGGCGCTCAAACTGCTAGCGGACCGCGTCCAGGCGGAAGTGCGCAAAACCTCTCACGACACCAAGGGCGACTACCGCCCGCTCGTGCTCCTGCTCACCGATGGCCAGCCCAGTGATGATTGGAAGGCACCACTGGCCCGCATCGGCGTCCAAGTGAAGCCACGCCCTGCCAACATCTATGCCATCGGCTGCGGCACGGATGTGGATTACTCCGTGCTCCAGAGCATCACGGATGTCGTGCTGCGCATGGACGACATGGGACCGGAGTCGTTTGGCAAATTGTTCGTCTGGCTCACCGCCTCCGTCTCCAGTGCCAGCCAAGGCGTGGGTGAAGCCAACGACGGGAGGATCAAACTCGAAAAACTGCCCGATAATGTCGAAGCCGTCACGAACAAAGCCGTTGCCCTGCCCGACGGGCCACCGCGCCAGGCATTCCTGCGTGCAAGATGTTCCACTAAGAAGTTCCCTTATCTGATGCGTTATCGGTTCGATCCGATGGTCGGATGCTACCA
>CAJCCF010000711.1 GCA_903960845.1 uncultured Verrucomicrobiota bacterium
CAAATCTGCTGCCAAAAAATCCCCCCCTGTGAAGAAAGCTCCCGTTAAAGCCCCGGCACCCGCCAAAAAAGCGCCAGCCAAGGCACCCGCCAAAAAAGCGGCACCAGCCAAGGCACCAGCTAAAGCACCTGCCAAAAAGGCGGCACCGGCCAAAGCCCCAACTAAAGCACCTGTCAAAAAGGCGGCGCCCCAAGCTGTTGCTAAAGCGCCAGTTCCGGCTCCAGCAAAAAAGGTTGTCGAAAAAGCTGCTCCTGCCCCTGCTCCAAAAGTAGCCGCACCGGTTGCTAAAGCCGAACCCGCCAAAAAGGCTGCTCCTTCCAAGGTCACCGCGCCGGCTCCAGAAAAGCCCGCCACCAAGGCAAACAATGGTCCCTCGGTGAAGATCATCAATGCCAAGAGAACCCCCAGCCTCGTGGATGATGGCATCACGATGGAGGCGGGTCCGAAAAAGCCCGTTCTTCCCGCTGCCTTCCTCAAAAAGCAGCGCATCCGACTCATCGAGTTGCGTGACCTTTACATGAATGCCGCTGAGGGCGTGGCCAACGAGAGCCTGCGCAACAACGATGGCAACGAGTCCGCCTTTGGCATGCATCAGGCTGATGCAGGCAGTGATGCCTACGATCGCGACTTCGCCCTTAGCCTTCTGGCCAAGGAACAGGATGCGATTTATGAAATCAACGAGGCTCTCAAGCGCATTGACTTTGGTACCTATGGCATCTGTGAGATGTCCGCCGAGGTGATCCCTGAGGAGCGTCTTGAGGCTCTCCCCTTTACCCGCTTCACCGTCGCATGTCAGGGCCGCCTCGAAAGCGAGCAGCGCAGTGGCCGCTGGAACCGCCCCGTGCGCTCACTGTTCGGGCTGGATGAAGCCGCTGAGGATGCCGACGATGAAAAGGATGAAGAGGAGACCACGACTCAGACCAGCAACAACGCTAATGAGTCACTTGACTTCAGTAAAGAGTAACCTAGAATCCGGCCCCCAATTTTATGGCACGAGAAATTATCACCTTGGAATGCACGGAGGCTAGGGCCGAAGGCAAGTCCCCATCCCGCTACGTCAGCACACGCAACAAAAAGAGCCCGAATACTCCCGGACGGCTTGAGAAGATTAAATTCAATCATTATCTCAAGCGCCGCACTCTGCACCGCGAGATTCGCTAATCTGCCGCCTCACCTCTCATGCAACCGAAGACTACTGAACGCCTCATCTCCCTGCGCAAAAACAACCGCAGGATGCCCCGTCGCCGCATGGACATCCCTGTGGACAAGCTGATCTATAGCAATCCTGAATTGCTTCAGCGTTTCCTCAGTGAAACCGGCAAGCTTATCCCGCGTCGTGTGACAGGTCTTCCAGCCTGGCTTCACCGCAAGGTGACCCGGGAAGTGAAGCGCGCCCGCTCCGTCAATCTGCTGCCATAAGCTGGCAGCGGTGGTTTCGTGAAATTCACCTCCTCCCACTGTTGCCGACCGCAGCAGTGGGATTTTTTGTTTATCTATGCCGACTCTTAAAGACACGCAAAATGAGCGTGATGAACGCTGTATCGCCATTGATCGCGTTGGTGTGAAGGATGTGCGCTTCCCGCTCCGTATCCGCGATCGTGATCAGGCCACCCAGCATACCGTGGCCACCGTCAACATGGCGGTGGATCTGCCTCACCATTACAAGGGTACTCACATGAGCCGTTTCATTGAGGTGCTCCACGCGCATGGACGTGAACTCACCGTTGCGGGCATCGCGGCCATGCCCAGAGAATTGCTCACGCGCCTGCATGCCCGCAAAGCGCATGTCGAGATGCGGTTCCCCTATTTCCGCGCCAAGCGTGCCCCGGTGTCAAAAGCCGAAGGTCTGGTGGATTATGGCGTGATTTTTGAAGTGAACGCCGAGGTGGATAGCATCGATTATGTTGTCACGGTCGAAGTGCCGGTCACGACGCTTTGCCCCTGCTCAAAAGCGATCAGCGAACGCGGTGCGCATAATCAACGGGGGATGGTGACTTTTTCAGTCCGCTTTCATCAACCTGTCTGGATCGAGGATCTTATCGAACTCGTTGAAGCCTGTGCCAGCAGTGAGCTCTACAGCCTGCTCAAGCGTCCGGATGAAAAAGCCGTGACGGAGCGCGCATACGACAATCCCGTTTTCGTCGAGGATCTTGTTCGCAGCATTGCGCAAAAAGCCTCCGCCCACGAACTCATCAAGTGGTTCAGAGTCGAGGCCGTAAATTTTGAGTCCATACACAATCATAACGCATGGGCAGTGATCGAGCGGACAACCAGCAAGGATTAGTTTGCCCGCTTCTTTTGTTAGGCATTCGACCTCTGGCTGCATCTGCCGGCTGGTGAATTTGGGGGTGCCTGCTCTTGCCGTTCAGTCTGTCGGTCTCACCACCATCTGTTCGCTGAAAGGGTTGTGACACCTTGTATACAATTGAGAAAAACTGGAAGGAAAGTAGCGAGTATAATTTACTTCGGTTGCAGTAAAAATCATAATTCGTGCCGATCTCACTCGACGGTTTAATTTCAAGTATTGTTGGTCATTTTTGCGATAGATTTTCGCTTCGTTCTCCTTGTCACCATCTGTCGTGTGGCCTATGAGAACATCCCGGCTTGGAAGTTGAGTTTTGTCTGCAATCGCCAATTCGGGATCTCAATTTCATTTTGGAACCATGACTTTCCTTCGACTGTCTGCAGCTCTGGCAACCTTCACTCTGTTTTGCGTCACAGGCGTTCAGGGACAGACGGTGCTGGACTCCCTTACCAGCGACCTGAACATCGAGGGTCTTGAAACCACGTACGATCCAGACACTGGTCTCGCAATCGCCAAGGGTGATGTTCATATCAGCTATTCGGATGTTGAGATCCGCTGTGGCATGGCCAGTTACAATGCGACGACGGGAGAAGTGATCGCCCGCGATGAGGTGGTGATCTGGAAGGCGGGTATAACCTACAAAGGGGACAATATCATTTACAACGCCAACACGGGTGACATCAGCGGGGATGCTGTCCGCAGTTCCATGCCGATGGCGATAGGAAACTTTTTTTACAGTGCCGACAAGTTTGAGACAAAGACAAAATTAATTCAGCGCGTGGACGCAACAGATACCTACCTGACCACGCATGATTCAGAAAAACCAAACTTTCGCCTGCGCGCACGCAGTCTGACGATCTATCCGGATGATCGTGTCGTGCTGAAAAATGTGACGGTGCTGGCAGGAGATACTCCG
>CAJCCF010000712.1 GCA_903960845.1 uncultured Verrucomicrobiota bacterium
CAGCGCGTGATCTTCCTGAACATGGCTGGCGGACCGGCGCAGATGGACACCTTTGATTACAAGCCACAGGTGGGCAGGAATCCTCACGCCGGGTCGGTCGCGGCATTCAAGCGGCGCGGGCAGAGCGGATTGTGGATTTCTGAACTGCTGCCAAATCTCGCCCGTCATGCGGACAAGCTGTGCGTGCTCAACGCGATGACGGCGGACACCAGCATCCACGCGCAATCCATGCTGCAGCTCCACACCGGCGACCGGCTGCGCCCCTGTCCGAGCATGGGCTCATGGTTGGCGTATGGGCTGGGCACGGAAAACATGAACCTGCCCGGCTTCATCAGCTTCAACACCGCGAAACCTGCCGAATACTCCAGCGCCTGCCTGCCTCCGGTTTACGGCGGCACCCCGATCGGTGTGAACGGTGAGGACATGTCGAAGGCAACGATCAGCAACATTCAGGGTGATCATCTGCCGCTGCAGGTGAAGCGCCGTCAGCTCGATCTCATTCAGGCAATGAATCGCGATCATCTCGGCCCGCGTGCGGATGATGCGCAGCTCGAAGGCGTGATTCAAACCATGGAACTCGGCTTCCGCATGCAGGCCGCGGCTCCCGGCTTGCTGGATCTGGGCTCGGAATCGAAGGCCACTCTGGAGCGCTATCGTGTCGGGAAAAACTTTGCCGCCGGCACCTGCAAGGGCAGTGACTTTGGCCGCCAATGCCTGCTGGCGCGGCGTTTCTGCGAAGCCGGGGTGCGCTTCATTGAAATCACGCACGGCAGCTGGGACCAGCACACGGATCACCGGCGCGATCTCACCGCCAACTGCGCGACAACCGACGCGCCCATCGCCGCACTGCTGGATGATCTCGATGAGCGCGGCCTGCTCGAAGACACGCTGGTGGTCTGGGGCGGTGAGTTTGGCCGCCCGGGGCTCAAGCCCGGTGAAGACAAGGATCAGACCGGACACCAGCACCGCGCCTTCACTTTCTGGATGGCTGGCGGTGGTGTGAAAGCTGGTTATGCGCATGGCAGCACCAATGAGAACGGCAGCGAGTGTGTCGATGGCCGGGTCCACTTCCGCGATCTTCATGCGACAATCCTGCACCAGCTCGGCCTCGACCACGAAAACCTCGCCGTGCTCAGTGGCGGCCGCCGCATCCGCCTCACCGGCCTGCAGGGCGGCAATGTGGTGAAGGAGATCCTCGCGTGAACTGCCGGCGCAGGCCGCCGCATCCGCCCCCCTCATTTCCTCTGACGATTCTCCCATGAAAACACGCATCACGCTTTTTATCCTCACTTTTGGTTGGCTCGCGCACACGGCGGCCCGGGCCCAGGGGCTCTCGCTATACGGCAGCGTCAGCCAGGAGGCGCGCGAGGTGACCGGCGCGGCGCTGGCACTGCCGCTTTCGCCGGAGGCGTGGAAGAGTTCGCTCGCCGCACGGCGTGAGATGTGGCTGGAGATGCTCGGCCTTTCACCACTGCCGAAGCGCACCCCCCTGCAGGCCACCGTGACCGGCGTGCTGGAGCGCGGAGATTATGTCGTGGAGAAGATCCACTTCCAAAGTGTGCCCGGCGCTCATGTGGCCGGCAATCTTTACCGCCCGGCGAAGATCACGGGCAGGCTGCCCGCCGTTCTTTATCTTTGCGGTCACTCGAAGGGCAAGGTGAACGCGCCCTATCAGGCGAACCCGCGCTGGTTTGCCCAGCATGGTTATGTGGCGCTGGTGCTCGACCCGATCCAGCTCGGCGAATGCCAAGGCCTGCATCATGGCACCTACAGCAAGGATCGCTGGGACTGGCCGAGCCGTGGCTACACGCCGGCCGGCACGGAGGTGTGGAATGCGATGCGCGCGCTCGATTACCTGCAGGATCGCGCCGATGTGGACGGCGATAAAATGGGCGTGACCGGTCTCAGCGGCGGCGGCGCGATGTCGTGGTTTCTGGGTGCGGCGGATGAGCGCGTGAAGGTGGTGGTGCCTGTGTGCCAGAGCGGCAGCATCGAGCGCATGGCGGTGGACCGCGCCACGGACGGGCATTGCGATTGCGCTTTCTGGATCAATTACCATCGCTGGTGCTGGTCAGACATCGGTGCACTCATTGCCCCGCGTTCCTTTTTGATGGCCTCAGGCAGCGAGGATGTGCTCTGGAGGCCTGCGGGTTATCGTGATGTCGCGCATCGCATCCGCCATCAATACGCCACGCTCGGCGTGCCGGAGAAGTTTGAGCTGACCGAAGATTTGTCGCCACACGGTTACACGCCGAAGCTGCGCAAGGCCATCTTCACCTTCTTTAACACGCACCTGAAAAACGATCCGGCACCGGTGCAGGATGACGTGACTGACTTCGTCGAGCCGGAGGAAAACCTGCTCGTGTTCGGTGGCAGGCTGCCAAAGAACGACACCATGATGCAGATCGACACGCTGCTGGTGAAGGCGGCCGATGTGTCGATGCCGGACAGTGAGACGCAGTGGCTTTCGCATCAGAAAGACGCGCTGGCAAAACTGCGCCAGACCACCTTCCGCAACATCCCGGGCGATCCCACACCGCGCCTGCGCGACAAGCTGGCTGACGGCGGCACGCGTGATGGTGATTTCTATGGCACGCGGATTTTTGACACGACGGATGGATTGACGCTCGCCGTCAAAACTCACCAATCGCAGCAGAACACCGGACCGGTGGTGCTGTTTGCCATGCAGCCCGAGGCACGCAGCACCTTCACCGGTGGCGGTGCATCCCGACCAGGCCTGGCGCCTGAGATCGCGAGTGCCGGTGTGGAAGTGCGCAACACCGGCGCGTCTTCCGTCGGCCCCGGTTACCTGTGGACACTGCGGCGCGTTTACCCGCTGCTCGGTCACACACTGCCGGAGCGGCAGGTTCATGATTTGCTCGCCGGCACCGCGCTGATGCGCCAGGAGCCCGCCACCGGTCAGACGGTGTTGTTCGGACAGGGGGCAACTGCCGCGCTCGCCATCTACGCGGCCATCCTCGATCCAAAGATCAGCGAGATCATTCTCGATTCACCACCTGAAACCCACGCCAGGTCCGAAACCGCCGAGTTTCTTGGCATCCTGCGCGTTGGCGACCTGCCGCAGAACCTCGCTCTGCTGTATCCGCGCCCCATCACCTTCATCGGCAAAATCCCGCCCGCCTTTGCATGGACCAAACAGGTCTATGAAAAACTCGGTGCCGGCGACCGCATTCGCATCATCAGCAGCGCGCGCGAGTGGCGGCCACAGGCGAAGTGAATGCTTCGCAACAGTCCGCGTGTCAGCCCCTGCACAACCAAAGACCTGGATCAGGCGTGAGAGCCGGTGAAGCGCCAGCGTATGATTGGGATCATGTTTTCACGATTCCTTCTGCCTTTACTGTTTCTTGCCGCTTCACCCGCCATGGCACAAACAGCCGCCGGCGATGGCAAAGCTGATGACACGGCCGGTGTGCAGAAGGCGCTCAGCGGTGGTGGTGCCGTGCGCTTCGCGCGCGGTGATTACCGGCTCACCAGCACGGTGGTGATCGACCTGGATCAAACAGGATTTGTCTCCCTCAATGGCGATGGCGTGGCACGCTTCATCATGGAGGGCGCAGGACCGGCCTTTAAGTTCACCGGCACGCATGGCGGCACGGCGGATCCAAAGAGCCTGAAGCCTGAAATCTTCGGCCGGCAGCGCACACCGATGGTGGATGGCATCGAGATCGTGGGCGCGCATCCCGGGGCGGACGGTATCGAGGCCACCGGCACAATGCAGCTCACCATCACCCGCGTGGCGGTGCATGAAGCGCGGCACGGCATCCATCTCACTGTGCGCAATCGCAATGTGATCATCAGCGACTGCCATTTGTATCACAACACCGGCTGCGGCGTGTTTTATGACAACGTGGACCTCCACCAGTCAAACATCACCGGCAGCCACATCAGCTACAACGCAGGCGGCGGTGTGGTGACACGCGGCGGCGGTGTGCGCAACCTGCACATCGGCACCTGCGACATCGAAAGCAACATGACGCCAGAGGCACCGCCGACGGCGAATGTGCTGATCGACTGCACGGACGGCTCCACGGCGGAGGTCAGCATCGTCGGCTGCACCATCCAGCACAATCCATCTCCCGGCGCGGCAAACGTGCGCTTCATCGGCAAAGGCAAGGCGCGCACGCCTGATGATCACACGCAGTGGGGTCACCTCAGCATCGCCGACAATGTGCTGAGTGATGTCGAGGTGAACATTGACCTCCAGCATGTGCGCGGCGCGGTCATCACCGGCAACACCTTCGGCGGCGGCTACGAGCATGACCTGCTGGTGACGGACTGCAGCAATATCGCCGTCGGCAGCAACACCTTTGACCGCAATCCGCCCTACTACCGCGGCAAGGCCGAAGCGGCAAAGGGCGGACTCCTTTTCCGCAAGTCGCGCGACATCACGCTGACCGGCATGCACATCGACGGCATCCGCAGTCATCCCGCAGCCGTGCAGATCGAGGACGGCGACAGCTTCAACATCTCCGGCTGCACCATCCTCGACAGTGATGGCGCGGGCCTGCTGCTCAAGAACACCGGCAACAGCCTCGTCACCGGCTGCCTCATTGCCGACCGCCGCCCCGACCGCGCCCCGGCCCCCTCAATCCGGATCCAGGGCGGCACGGACAACACGCTCGCTAACAATAAGCTTGCTCATAAAAGCGAAACTGTGCCCGCGCCGTAAAAGGCCACCCGATTGAAAAGCCCGGCCTGTTGCCTGGAATCACCACTCCCCATGCCTCCACCTCTCCGCCTTTGCCTGTTCCTGCTCGCGTGTACTTTCGTTCACGCCGAAGTCGTGCGCGTGGAGATCGCGGAGCGCTCGTCTTTTGCGGGCGGGCAAAGCTTTGGCCCGGCGGGAGCGTATGAGCGGATCAAAGGGCGGATGTATCTCGAAACCGATCCGCTGCTTGAAGCGAATGCGCGAGTGAGCGACCTGAAACTGGCTCCGCGCAACGCGCGCGGCAAGGTCGGGAGCTGGACGGATTTCTTTTTGCTCAAACCCGTGGATGCCGCCAAGGGCAGCGGCCAGTTGCTCTATGACGTCAACAACCGCGGCAACATGCTGGCGCTCTGGACCTTCAACGACGGCGAGCGCACGAATGATCCAAAGACGCCCGTGCATGCGGGCAATGGCTTCCTCATGCGTCACGGTTTTTCCGTGCTGTGGTGCGGCTGGAATGGCGAGGTGCAGGCGGATGACACGCAGCGGTTGCTCTGCGGGTTGCCCGTTGCGACAGAGCATGGCCAGACAATCACCGGACGCGCGCATCTGGAAATCAGCACCACGGAACCGGTTTTCAGCCGGGCTTTTTCATGGAGTCCCTGGGGCGTTGGTGCGGCATATCCTTCCGTGAGTTTGGACAATGCAGATGCCACGCTCACCATGCGCCCGCAACGCAGCGCGGAAGGCCTGGAACTGCCGCGTGGAGAATGGGCGTTTGGCCGCTGGGAAAACAACCAGCTCATCCCGGATGCCACACACCTGCATGTGAAGTCCGGCCTGCGTCCGGGCTGGCTCTACGATCTCGTTTACACCGCCAGAGATCCGCGCGTTTCCGGTCTCGGCCTCGCGGCGCTGCGGGATTGCGTGTCTTTCTTCCGTCATGCAGACGGCGCGGCAAATCCGCTCGCGGGTTCGATTGAAAAAGCCTGTGTGTTTGGCATCTCGCAATCGGGCCGGGTGATTCATCACTTCCTGCATGAAGGCCTGAATGCCGATGAGCATGACCGGATCGTGTTTGATGGCGCTTTGATTCACGTCGCCGGTTCCGGCAAGGGCATGTTCAACCATCGCTTCCGCATGAGCACGGACTATGGGACGCAGCATGAAGGACATCTCTCAGGTTCCGAGTTCTTCCCGCTCGCACCGCTGCCGCAGACCGATCCGGTGACAGGCGAATCCGGTGACACCCTTTCCCGTGCGCGAAAATCGGCTCACGTGCCGCGCATGATCTTCACCCAAACCTCCACGGAATACTGGAGCCGCGCCGCCTCCCTGCTGCACACGGATGTGGAGGGCAAAACGGATCTCACGCTGCCTGAGGAGGTGCGCGTGTATTTCGTGGCGGGTGCGGCTCATCTGGGCGCCAGCGACGGCACGCCCGGCATCTGCCAGCAGCCGCGCAACACGCTCAATGATCGCGGACCCGTGCTGCGTTCGATGCTTGTGACTCTCTCTGCCTGGATGCAGTCAGGCAAAGCGCCGCCCCCAAGCCGGCATCCGGTTTTGACTAACCAAACGTTGGTTGATCTGGATGCCTGGCGCGCACAGTTCCCGAAGATTCCTGGCTGCAGGCTGCCCGCGCAGAATTACCAGCCTCCGCGCCTGGATTTCGGCCCGCGATTCCACAGCGAAGGCATTGCCGACATCATTCCGCCGAAGACCGGCAAACCCTTCCGCACCCTGCTGCCCGCCGTGAACGCCGATGGCAATGAAACCAGCGGCATCCTCCTGCCCGATATCGCCGTCCCGCTCGGCACCTACACCGGCTGGAATCTGCGCGCGGCGAAGTTTGGTGCTGAAACGATGCTGTCGCCTCTTGACGGCATGTTCCTGCCCTTTGCTAAAACCAGGGCGGAGCGAGCGAAGACTGGCGATCCGCGTTTGTCGCTCGAAGAACGCTACCCGACGCGCGCGGAGTATCTGAGCCGCCTCACTGAAGCCGCACTGAAACTGCACGCGGAAGGCTTTTTGCTGGAAGAAGATGTCGTACACATCCTGAAACATGGAGCGGAGGCCGGGATGCCCTGAAGCCAGCGTCACCACAAACCACGGGACATGAAACGCCGACTCTTTGTTAATACCCTGCTGACCGCTCCGCTGCTTGATCTGCAGGCGTCCACGGCATCGCTGAGCCTAACAACCTTTGATGCAGATATCACGCCGCCGCTTCAGTCGCCGTTGTGCCACGGCAATGTCATGCCGGCCAGGGAGATCATCACGCCGCTCATCGCCCGCGGAGTGGTGATCCTCGGTGCAGGGAAGCCCATGGTTCTTTGCGCGATGGACTGGGTGGCTCTGGCCAATGAGAGCCATCAGGCGATTCGTGAAGCGCTCGCGCAGGCCGCCGGCACCAGCAGCGACCGTGTCGCCGTGCATACCGTGCACCAGCATGATGCGCCCGGCAGCGATCTGGGGACCGAGCAGCTTTTGGCGGCCCATGATCTGGGCGGTCGTTTTTCCAATGCCCGCCTGGACTGTGAGATCTTCAAACGAATCGCCGCCGCCGTGAAGACCTCACTCGCACACGCCAGGCCGGTCACACACATCGGCACCGGCTCGGGCAAGGTGGAAAAGGTCGCGTCAAACCGCCGCGTGCTCGGCCCGGATGGCAAGGTGGCCTTCAGCCGCATGAGTGCATCACGCCATCCACTGGCGGCGACGTCACCGGAGGGCACCATCGATCCTCTGGTGCGTCTGATTTCATTCTGGAATGGCGACTCGGCTCTGGCCGCACTCACCTACTACGCCACGCATCCCATGAGCTATTATGGCAAGGGCGGAGTGAACTGGGATTTCGTCGGTGGAGCCCGCGCGCTGATGGACAAGACCCTGCCTGGTGTGGCGATGATTCATTTCAATGGTGCCGGTGGCAACGTCACGGCGGGCAAATACAACGATGGCAAACCTGAGAACCGGCCGCTGCTGGCGGAGCGTCTCGCCAAAGGCATGAAGACGGCCTGGGAAACGCAGACAAAACAGCCCGTGCAGGCCAGTGACGTGGAGTGGCGTGTTCATCCGGTTTCACTTCCCCTGCGCAATCCAGACGCGGAAGCCGAACTGTTCAAGACACTGACAGACAGCAAACGCACCTTTGCCCAGCGCGCCTTCGCCACCCGCGAGATGGTCTTCATCCGCCGCACGCAGGCCGGGATTCAAATTCCGTTGAGCTGCCTGCGGATCGGCCATGCGCACGTTTTGCACATGCCCGCCGAATTGTTTGTCGAATACCAGCTCGCCGCCCAACAAATGATGCCGCAGGACTTCGTCGCCATGGCAGCCTATGGGGATAATGGTCCGGGTTACATCGGCACTGAGATCGCCTACTCCCAGGGCGGTTATGAAACGGGTCCGGTCTCCCGCGTGTCCCCGGAGGTGGAAAAGGTGCTGCTCGGCGCCCTGCGCAGCCTGCTGGCGAATCCGGCATGAAGGCCTCATCCGACACATGAAACCATTCATCCTCACCCTCGCATGGCTGCTGCTTTCCCCGGCCATCCGCGCTGCCGACAAGGCCGGGCCTGAAAAAACCATCTTCCACATCTCGGGTCTCGAGTGCGCGAGCTGTGCTTACTCGGTTCAGTGTGCGCTCACCCAGACACCCGGCATCTTGGGAGCTGAGGTCGTGCAGACATTGGACAGCTTTGCCAGGGTGAGCTTTGACCCCAGGGTCATCAGTGCACATCAGATCGCCCAAGTGGTGCGCGATGCCTTTCCACTGCATGGCACACCCTACCTCCCCACCATGAAGCTGCGCATCCGCGGCTACTCGCAGGAAGGCCGCGCCGCCAGGGTGAAGGCCATGTTCGAGCGCTGGAAAAAATGGGTCGAACTGGAAGAGTGGGATGCGCATGAGGGCGAGTGTTTCATCCATTTTCTGCCCTTGGCAAAAGGCGCGAAATCGCCCAATCCGCAGGGCTGGCGTCTGGCCCAGTTGACCGAGGCCCTGCAGGCTCCCGCACCAATGGGCCTGGGATTGGAATTCCAGATTGTTGAGCCCGGCCTGCCTTGAGGCGCGGCCCACGCTTGCGGATCGAAGATTGTTCCCCCGTGCGGCGTTATCCATGACCGCCATGACCACCGCCGCCGTTCCCACTCGCCGTCATTTCATCAAAACCGCCGCCGCAGCGGTGGCAACCTTCAACATTGTGCCGAGGCATGTGCTGGGCGGCCCGCGCTATGTGCCGCCGAGTGAGAAGGTGAATGTGGCGATCATCGGCACGGGTGGCCAGGGACGCTCCAATGTGCGCAACCTTTTCCCCCTCGATGACGCGCAGATCATCGCCGTGGCCGATCCGGCGGAGTCGTTCAGCCTGGAGAACTTTTATTTCAAAGGCATGGGCGGCCGCCTGCCGGTGAAGGCGGAGATCGAGAAGCACTACGCGACCCGAACGCCTAACCATCGATGCGCTGATTATGTCGATTTCCGCGAGATGCTGGAAAAGGAGAAATCCATCGACGCCGTGCTCATCGCCACACCGGATCATCTGCATGCCTACGCTTCCGTGATCGCGATGCGTGCCGGCAAGCATGTGTATTGCGAGAAGCCGCTGACGCACAACATCTGGGAGGCGCGTCACGTGGCCAAAGTTGCGGCGGAGACAGGCGTGGCCACGCAGCTCGGCAGCCAGGGGCACTCATCACTCGGCACGCGTGAAACGATCGAATACGTTCAGGACGGAGCCATCGGCTCGGTGAATGAGATTCATGTCTGGGTCGGGGCCAGGCGCTGGAATCCGACGCTGACCGGTCGGCCTGCTGAAACACCGCCTGTGCCTGCGGGCCTCAACTGGGATCTGTGGCTCGGACCGCGCCAGGAGCGCCCGTTTCATCCCGCCTACTTCCCGGTGGCCTGGCGCGATTTCTGGGACTTCGGCTGCACCGGCATCGGCGACTTCGCCTGTCATGACATGAACAGCGCCGTGCGCGCCTTTGACCTGCCGCTGCCCTCGCGCATTGAGGCCCATGCGGCGGGCATGATGGACAGTGAAATCGCGCCGCATGGTTCAATCATTTATTATACCTTTCCGGGCAGCGGAGGGCGTCCGCCGATCCGCATGACCTGGTATGACGGCGGCCTCATGCCGCAGACTCACGAGGCGCTGGGGAACTTCCCGCTGCCAAAACGCGGCTGCATGTTCATCGGTGAAAAAGGCGTGATCCAGTGTGATGGCGGCGGCGGCGCACCACGACTCTTCCCCGACGCCCGACGGGCCGAATACAAAAAACCTGCGCCAAAATTAAAACGCTCCAACGGCCATCACCGCGACTGGATCGACGCCTGCAAGGGCGGCGACCCCGCCACCAGCCCATTCGCTTATGCAGCCCATCTCACCGAGATCGCGCTGCTCGGCCTGCTCTCCCTGCGCACGCAGAAACCCGTCAACTGGGACGCAACCGCCATGAAAGCCACCGGCCTGCCCGCCGCCGACGCCTTCATCAAGGAAACCTATCGCAAAGGCTGGGAAGTTGTCTGAGCCATGTCCGCCCCCATTCTTCTCACCTCCCTCACTCCCGGCGATCACGAAGACGTGGCACGACTGCTGCACCGCTCGCTGGTCCAGTGGTATGAAAGCCGCCTGCGCCAGGGCGCAAAGTTTGGCGACAGCCACGCGCCATTTTTGCTTTTCCCCGAAGTCTATGAGGCGCTCGATCCCGGCGAGTGCATCGCCGCGCGTGATGCCCGGACGCAGGCATTGCTCGGTGTTTGTTTTTCACACGAACGTGAAACGCACGTGGCTCTTGGCATCGTCGCCACGGCACCGGAAGCGGGCGGACGCGGCGTGGCTCGGCGCATGATGGAAGAGGCGCTGGAAAGAGCACGCCGGCCCGGCAAACCCGTGCGCCTGGTTTCCAGTCTGCTGAATCTCGATTCGTTCTCGCTCTACACGCGGCTTGGTTTCGTGCCAGGGGCAATTTTTCAGGACATGCTGCTCACCGTTCCGGAGGGCGGCATGACCGCACCGGCCCCCGCCGGGACGCAGCGCGTGCGCGCAGCCAAACCTGATGAAGCAGCGCGCATCGCCGACTTCGAGCAATCGCTCCAGGGCATCCGTCGCGAAAAAGATTTTGCCTTCTTCCTGCGCAATGAAGTCGGCTCCTGGCGCCTGCTCGTTTCGGAGCGCGAAGACGGCTCACTGAATGGGTTCCTTGGCATGAGCACGCACCCATCCTTCAGCATGATCGGCCCCGGTGTCGCCGCCGATGAGGAGACCGCCGCCGCCCTGCTCTGGCAGGCACTGGACGGCCTGCGTGGCCAGAGCCTGGTCTTTCTCCTGCCCTGCGCCGCCGCCGGACTCGTGCGCACCGCCTATGCCTGGGGCGCAAGGAATGTCGAACTCCACGTCGCCCAATCCACCGCGCCCGCAGCAACCGCACGCGGCATCGTCTTCCCCACCTTCATGCCGGAGTCGGCATGACCTGAAAACTGGAATGACAGGCTCTTGAGCCGTGTTCACCGAACTCCCAACAAAGCTCGGTGACGCTATGCCTCTCGCTGTTGGCTGAGGTGACAAACTTCAATCGTCGCTCCCTCGCAGGGTGTAGAGTGCAAACCGCCGCATCTGCTGGTTCTCGTTCGCCGCCGCAGCAAGCTGCCTGTAGCACTATCCTCTCGTCAGATTCCTTGAGTCGCTCAGCTCATCTTGCTGCACGTTCCAAGAGACAGATCTACAGCCGCGATGAGGAGAGCGAGCTCGTGAGGTGAGGGCATGTTCGGTGGCAGCGCTCATTCAGCGAAGGTCATGGCTGTAGGCATGCCCGGATGTGACCGCCTCCCCGGTTAATACGCCCCCAAGTCCGGCTGGATGCCTAAGCCAGCAGTTTCCGCGCCCAAATCTCACCTCGCATCACCCCGAGTGCGTGCATGCAACAGAAAGTATAAAAAGCCTCAAAGGCGTAAATACAAAATAACGACTTGAATAATAGAAAGGATTCGAGAGAAATGCAGAGCAGCAAATACAGGATAAATACGCATTACAATCATTGCTGATCCCGCGGATAAAGCCAACCACACAAGCTCGACAACCTGCCATGAATCGATTCATCTCCCTCACCGGCTTGAAGTGGCGTGATTCAGTTGTCCGTCATCTTCCAGTCACAGTGGTGTTTTTGGCGTTGGTCGCCGCTTCAACTGCCCAGCAACCACCGGAGTTTCAGTCAGCGCAATGGACACGCGGGCCCTTGGGAAACGCCAATCTCACCGTTGGCCAGAATGGGGCGCTCACCAAATCCGCCGGCGGATCCACACTCTGGAATGCAGGGGCGGTGGCCGGCAATCGCATCCTTCGGGATGGGGGCGTTTCATTCAAAGGCCTTGCGGGTGGTGTCAGTCAATTTGCGGTGGGGTTAAACCTGGTTGACTCCAATGAACTCAACTCGGACATCGATCACGCCATATGGCTGTTGTCGAACAACACCGCCCAGGTTTATCACGGGGCCGCCCCAGGAGTTTCCCTTGGCAGTTTCACGAATCAGACCGAGTTCACGATCAGACGCGTTGGTTCTCAGGTGCTGTTTTTCAAGGACAACAATCTGCTGCACACCTCCACGACAGCCAGTGTGGGGATCATGTCCGTGGATTGCTCATTCTACAAGCAGGGCAGCCAGATGACCTCCTGCCTGATTGCCACGGGTGATCTCGATAACGACGGAATGCCGGATGCCTGGGAGGAAAAGCAACTTCCTGCCGCGCACAGTTGGAATGACGTGGTGGCATTCCTGCGCACTGGCGATGCGGATCAGGATTGGACCAGCAATTTTGAAGAATATGAAAG
>CAJCCF010000713.1 GCA_903960845.1 uncultured Verrucomicrobiota bacterium
ATCATCGCGCGAAAGACGACCGCGCATGGCATTGCGCAGCGATTGCGGCTGCTCAAAAATCTCCTTGAGCATGTAGTGGGGGAAGTCGCCCTTTTCAGCGTCATCGGCAGTGAACTCGACATGGCTGACTTTCACCCGGGCCGTTCCGCCGGCCGAGTTGGTGACATCATAACGATCGGAGGTGAGGCTGACCAGATCATGGTCGTTGAGGTAAACCACATCCCGGGTGTGGGCGACGATGGCGGAGACGTCCGAGGCGAGGAAGAACTCCCCCGCGCCAAGTCCGACAACCAGCGGGCTGCCGAGACGCGCGCCGATGATGAGCCCGGGAACATCCGCGTGCATCACGGCGATACCGTAGGTTCCTTTGATCTTGGCGAGAGCTGCCTGAAGTGCGTGACGCAGCCGCGCCGGGCCATCGGTCTCATCGGAGTCCGCAAAGTAATGGCCCACCATGTGCGCCAGCACCTCGGTGTCGGTCTGGGACTCAAAGGTGTCCCCCTGAGCGATCAATTGGTCACGCAGGGTTTGGTAATTTTCGATCACCCCGTTATGCACGAGCACAAGTTTGCCACTCTGATCGCGGTGCGGATGGGCATTCTCGTCGGTGGGTGCACCGTGGGTGGCCCAGCGGGTGTGAGAGATGCCGGTGGCACCCGTCGGATTCAGTTCCGCCACGGCTTTGCGCAGGTTGTCAATGCGACCTGCGCGCTTGATGATGTTCATGCCGTTGCCGCCGTCCAGCAGGGCGATGCCCGCTGAGTCATAGCCGCGATACTCCAGCCTGCTCAGCCCATCCAGAAGGATCGGACTGGCCTGCCGCTTGCCAATGTAGCCTACAATGCCGCACATAGATTCTTTTGTGACCGCCGAATGGCGGCGCGGACACTAGACGCTGGAATCCGGCATCGCCAGTGAAAGGGTGGATTCTGATCATTCGCTTTCGGAAAAACAAAAAAGCCCCGGCGGAGAGCAGTCTCTCCACGGGGGCCTGGTGATGATTGGGATCAGGCCAGTTCAGCCAGCTTGGCCTTGATGGCGGTGAAGTTCGGCAGATCACCGGGGCTTTCCAGCGCCTCGGCATACTGAATCACGCCTGCCTTGTCGATGATGAAAGCAGAGCGCTTTGGCACGCCTCCCATGATCAGGTTTTTAGCAGGCAGGAAGGAATCATAGGCCACTCCATAAGCCGTGGTGATCTTGTGATCGTAGTCGCTCAGCAGCTGCAGGGTGATGCCCTCTTTCTCTGCCCAGGCTTTTTGGGCGAAGGGATTGTCGCCGCTGATGCCGACGACTTTAGCGTTCAGTGCGTTGTATTCGTTGATGCCGTTGGAGATTTCGCAGAACTCCTTGGTGCAGACGCCGGTGAAGGCCATCGGGACAAAGAGGAGCAGGATGTTGGACTGACCGATGTGCTCGGACAGCTTGAAGAGTTCGGGACCGTTTGCACCAAGAGTGGTGACGGTGAAATCAGGGGCGGTGGTGCCGACAGTGAGTGACATGAGTAGTGGATGTTGGGGTTTTGGATGCCGCAGAGGTCTGCGGCGCATGAGAGACGGCGCATCGCCTGCGGTCAATATTTCGTTCGCGGGAAAATCCGGCGGTTAAGCCATTTCAGCCATGCGTTTCTTCTTCGGCTTCCCGGCGCTGACGAATTCGACATCTGCGGCAATGACTTTGTACTCGGGACACATGGTGTCGGCATCGCAGCCCTGGCCTGTGACATTGTTCACCATGGCTTCCGGGAAGTGGAAGGTGGTGTAGAGGATGCCGGGCTTGACCTCATCGGTGACGCTGGCTTCGAGCTCGACTTCGCCGCGCGCGCTGAAGAGGCGGACCTTGTCGCCAGTGCGGATGTTTTTGAGTTTTGCGTCGGCTGGATTGAGGGCGAGAACGTCCTTGGTGACGATTTCGGCATTGCCGGTGCGGCGGGTCATGGTGCCGCAGTTGTAGTGCTCCAGCAGGCGCCCGGTCGTGAGGATGAACGGGAATTCCGTGGCGTGGGCTTTGAGTTCGCTGGATTCTTCCCACGCGAAGAAGTGGAAGTGACCGAGGCCGCGCTTGAAGGACTCCTGATGGAGAATTTGGGTGTCGGTGCCATCCGCGGCGACGGGCCACTGCTTGCCATTGATGTCGAGGTTTTCCCAAGTGATGCCCCTGAAGAAGGGGACAATCCTCGCAATCTCGGCGAGCACGCCGTCCGGTGTGTAGTCGGGCTGCGGGAACCCGAAACGCTGCAACACCTCGCACATGATCTGACCGTCGGGCTTGGTGCCGGCCAGCGGTTTCACGGCGGCGTTCACGCGCTGCACGCGGCGCTCGGCATTGGTGAAGGTGCCGCTCTTTTCGAGGAAGCTCGATGCCGGAAGAATGACGTGGGCATACCTGGCTGTCTCGGTCATGAAGATCTCCTGCACGACGAGGAACTCGAGACTCTCCATGGCATGGCGGACGTGATGTGAGTCGGGATCGGTCTGCACGACGTCTTCACCCATGAGCCAGAGTGCCTTCAATTTGCCTTCGATGGCGGCATCGAACATCTGCGGGATTTTCCAGCCCGGTTCGGTCGGCGTGGGCACGCCGTAGAAGTCGGCATAGAGTTTTTGCGTGCTCAGATCAGACATCTCGAAATAGCCGGCACCCTGATGCGGCTGGCAGCCCATGTCGGCGGCACCCTGCACATTGTTCTGGCCGCGCAGCGGATTCACACCGACACCGGGGCGGCCGATGTTGCCGGTCATCATGGCCAGATTGGAGATGAGCATGACGGTCTTTGCGCCCTGCTCATGCTCAGTCACGCCGAGGCCGTGGAAGCTCATGGCAGCCCCGCTGCTGGCGTATTCGATGGCGGCGGCGCGGACGAGTTCGCGATCAACGCCAGTGACTTTTTCCAGGGCATCAATGTCGAGTTTGCGCAGGCCGGCTTCGAATTCGGCCCAGTTTTCACAGCGTTTTTCAACAAAGTCCTTCTTCACCAACCCGGCGTCGAGAATGAAACGCGCGAACATGTTCAGCAGCGCCACATTGGTGCCGGGACGGAGCTGGAGGTGATGCTTGGCATACGGCACCAGCTCAATCTTGCGCGGGTCGATGACGATAAGCGGCGTGCCTTTCATGACCTGCTGTTTCAAGCGGGCTCCCGTGACGGGGTGGCCTTCAGTCGGGTTGGCGCCGATGACCATGATGCACTTGGTGAATTCCAGATCTTCAAAGGAGTTGGTCGCTGCCCCAGTGCCAAAGCTTTTCTGCATTCCCCAGGCGGTTGGTGAATGGCAGACGCGCGCGCAGCAGTCGATGTTGTTCGTGCCCATGACGGCGCGGATGAATTTCTGCATGAGGTAGTTCTCCTCATTGGTGCAGCGTGCCGATGAAATGCCTGCCACGGCCTGTCCGCCGTGATCGTTTTTGATGCGGGTTAAATTGGCGAAGATGTGATCATAAGCCTCGTCCCAGCTGGCTTCTTTGAACTGGCCATCGGCCTGTCGGATCAGCGGTTTGCGCAGGCGGTCCTTGTGATTGTAGAACTTGAAGGCAAAGCGGCCTTTGAGGCAGGTGTGCGCATGGTTGACCTCGGCATCGACGGGTGCCTGGATGCTGAGCACCTCATCGCCCTTGGTGGCGACGCTGAGGTTGCAACCGACACCGCAGTAGGTGCAGATGGTGCGGGTCTTCTTTGTTGCTTCGATGGATTTGGAGAAGAAGGCATCACTGATCGCCGAAGTCGGGCAGGCCTGGGCGCAGGCACCGCAGGAAACGCACTCGGAATCCGCAAAGGAGGTGTCGAGCCCTTTGATGATGCGCGCATTGAAGCCGCGACCATGCATGGAGAGCACGTGCTGGCCCTGAATTTCATCGCAGGCGCGCACGCAGCGGGAGCAGTTGATGCACTTCGAGAGCTCCGAAGTCATGTAGGCATGAGAGTGATCCTTGGCACGATCCAGATGGTTCGCTCCGGCCGGGTAACGCACCCCACGGATGCCCACCTTGGCCGCCACGGTCTGCAGTTCGCAGTTGCCGCTCACTTCACAGGTCAGGCAGTCGAGCGGATGATCGGTCAGCACCAGTTCGACGATGTTTTTACGCAGGCTGCGAATCTTTTTTGACTCGGTGAAGACGTGCATCCCCGCTGAAAGCGGCGTGTGGCATGAAGCCACGACACGGCGCGGTCCATCGGGCTGCAGGGCGACCTCGACCGAGCAGACGCGGCAGGCTCCATAGGGCTCAAGCTGCGGTGCGTCACACAGCGTCGGCACATGGCCGCGCCCGCGGTGCCTGTCGATGAAGTTGAGCAGCGTGTCGCCCGACTTGAACTGAAGAGGTTCGCCGTCGATGTAGGCGGTGAGGGTGGAGAGGTCTTGAACCATGATGGGGGGAGGAATACCTGGCGCAATATAGCCGTCGCGATTCGTTGCTGTCGAGTCCTGAAGTCACACCTAAACGGCACTTTTGGCCTGCTTTTTCGGCGAGATGAAATACAGCACTGCGCCAATCAGGATCGTGACCAGGCCGGCCAGGGACTCGCGTGTCTGATGAATCATCTGATAGGTCATCATCCATCCGCTGATACCGATGAAGATCAGAGGCGTGAGCGGGTAGCCCCAGCAGCGGACGGGGCGCGGCAGTTCGGGTTCGGTGCGGCGCAGCACCATGAGTCCGAG
>CAJCCF010000714.1 GCA_903960845.1 uncultured Verrucomicrobiota bacterium
CGGAGATTGATGATTTTCATCCCGCGCGCTGGCTTTGGAATGCGGGGCATCCGCACGTGCCGCTGCACGCTTTTTTCCGCAGCAAACGGGAACCCGTCTTCCGTGTGATCGCGATGGAAGCCATGCCACAGGTGGTGACGGTCACGGTGGAATACAGTGTCACAGCATCCGCAAGTGTGATCCGTGAGGCCTTCCGCCTGCGCCGTGATCGCCGGGGGCAGTTCGGACTTGAACTACGGCAGGGAAGTCAGGCAAACAACTCCGGAACAGAGCCGCTCCAGCGGAATAACTAACATTGAAGGCAATATTTCCGCGCTCTGACGCCGTGGCGGGAGCCTCCCTTCATCCATCAAATGGTCGCAGGGCGGGGCCGTTAGTCTTGGCTTAAACGGGTGTAACGCCCCTTTGATTGATGCAGATCACACGCAAGCCGAGCTTGACTCAGCGGTCTGTGCTGAGCACTGAGCAGGCATGAATCAGCCACCCCCGCCACCTTTGCAGAGCGCCATTGTCTTTGGAGCAGGCAGTTGGGGCACGGCGCTTGCCGCACTGCTTCATGAGCGTGGCTTGCAGGTGCAGTTTTGGGGTCGCGATGGGGCGCTGATGAGGGAGATCCACGAAACCCGGCGGAATTCCCGCTATCTGGCCGGCCTGCATCTGCCTGTCGGCATTGCCGCGACGAGTGATTTGCGTGCGCTGACGGCGGCTGACATGCTCGTTTTTGTCGTGCCATCGAAAGGTATCCGTGAAACGGCGCAGTTGGTGGCCGGGTCTGGATTGCACAAGCAGGCGAAAGTGGTCGTGTCCTGCGCGAAGGGGATCGAACTGCACACTGGTAAACGCATGTCGGAGATTCTTGCCGAGTATTTGCCTGGCACAGCGCCTGCGGTTTTGACCGGTCCGAATCATGCCGAAGAAGTGTCGCAGCGACTCGCTACTGCAGCCGTGGTGGCCTGTGCGGACGAAACGGTCGCGCGAGACGTGCAGACCTGCTTCACGCTGCCGTGGTTCCGCAGTTACACGAGCGATGATGTGACCGGTGTCGAGTGGGCGGGTGCAATGAAAAACCCTTACGCCATCGCCGCCGGGATCGCGCTCGGTCTGCATCTCGGCGACAACGCGATCGCCGCGCTGGTGACCCGTGCGCTGGCGGAGATGGTGCGACTCGTCGTGCGCATGGGCGGCAAAGCGGAGTCCTGTTTCGGTCTAGGCGGTGTGGGCGATCTGATCGGCACCTGCTACTCGGAGCACAGCCGCAATCATCGCGTCGGCAAGCTGCTTGGCGAAGGCATGTCGCTCGCGGACATCATCGCCAGCACACGCATGGTGGCCGAAGGCGTATTGAACACCGCCAGTCTGTTTGAAGCGGCGCAGGCCCATCAGGTCCGCACGCCATTGCTTGCTGAAATCAATGCCATCCTGCATCAGGGCAAACCTGCGCGCGAAGCCATGCATGCGCTGCTCTCCCGTGACCCAAGGGCTGAGATGGACGGTGGGCGTTGAGAAAGCCTGGCTTCGGACCTTGTAATCATTCCGCGTCGGCAAGCACAGATTCCTCTTCTTCCTGCCGGGCGGAGAGTGATTCGCGCTGCGTAAGATAGTCGGCGAGGATGCTGTCCAGTTCCATGAGACTTGAGACATGGCTGAACTTGCCGCGCAGGTATTTGCCCCCCGGGATGCTGCGCGTGTAGTTCATCAGACGGGTGCGCATGGAACGCATCATTTCGAACTCGCCGCGCCTGCTGCGTGGGATGGCCATTTCACAATGGCGGCGCATGAGTGCGAAACGCTGTTCGATGCCCGCTGGTTCTGCCTGGGTGCCTGTATTGAGATAATGCTTGGCCTCCTGAAACACCCACGGATTACTCATTGCCGC
>CAJCCF010000715.1 GCA_903960845.1 uncultured Verrucomicrobiota bacterium
CAGGCCTGCCTTGATATGAAGGTGCGCAACGTCGTGGCTCTTTCCACGGACAAGGCTGCCGCCCCGATCAATCTCTATGGCGCCACGAAGCTCTGCTCTGACAAACTTTTCATCGCTGCCAACAATGTGCGCGGCTTTCAGGATATCCGCTTCAGCGTGGTGCGTTATGGCAATGTCATGGGCTCACGCGGCTCGGTTATTCCTTTCTTCATGGAAAAGCGAAAGACCGGTGTCCTGCCGATCACAGACACTGAGATGACGCGCTTCAACATCACTCTGGAAGAGGGAGTGGATCTTGTCATTCATGCCCTAAACCATGCTCAGGGTGGTGAAATCTTTGTGCCAAAGATCCCCTCTTACCGGATCACGGACGTCGCCACAGCCATCGGTCCCAATTGCAAACACCCTGTGGTGGGCATACGCCCGGGTGAAAAAATTCACGAGGAGATGATCACTGAGACGGATGCGCTTCAAACCATTGAAGCAGCAAAATATTACATCATCGTTCCCATGCTCTTCGGCCATAATGCGGCAGAACTCATGAAGACCTACTGTGCCAAACACGCTGGTTCGCCCGTTCCAAAAGGCTTCTCCTACAATTCGGGAAAAAACAGCGAATGGCTGACCGTGGAACAGATCCGCGCCCTCATTCATCAACACTGCGACCCGTCCTTCACCGTGGATGCATGACAGCTGTTCCCTTGCCCGCCATCCCCTATGGCCGTCAGACGATTGATGAGGCGGACATTGCTGCTGTCATCGACGTCTTAAGGTCGGATTTCCTGACGCAGGGTCCGGCCATCGCGCGGTTTGAGGAAAGTGTGGCACGGTTCACGGGAGCAAAGCATGCAATCGCGGTCTCCAATGCCACTGCGGCATTGCATCTGGGTGCTCTGGCCTTGGGGCTTGGGCCGGGGGACAGCCTGTGGACCAGTCCAAACACCTTTGTCGCCTCAGCCAACTGCGCACTCTACTGCGGTGCGCGGGTGGATTTCGTGGATATCGATCCGCTGACCTACAACATGAGTGTGAGCGCTCTGGCCGCCAAATTGGAGTCGGCTGCTCAAGAGGGAAATCTGCCCAAGGTGCTGGTGCCCGTTCATTTCTCCGGCCAACCCTGCGAGATGGATCAAATCGCCGCGCTTTGTTCCAAATACGGCGTGCGCGTGATGGAGGATGCCTCCCATGCCATTGGCGCGGAATATCGCGGCTCAAAAATAGGCGGACGCACTCATGCCGACCTCTGCATTTTCAGCTTTCATCCGGTAAAAATTCTAACAACCGGCGAAGGCGGCATGCTGCTCACCCATGACACCGAGCTCTATGAAAAGCTGATCCGACTGCGCAGCCACGGCAGCACCCGCGATGCTCGTTTCATGAAAGGCAGCGCCGACGGCCCCTGGTCTTATCAGCAGATAGATCTGGGTTACAACTACCGCATGACCGATCTTCAGGCTGCCCTGGGAACCAGTCAGATGGAGAAGTTGCCCGCGTTTTTGGCGCGCCGGCGCGAACTGGCCGCACGCTACGACCGGCTGCTTAGTTCGCTGCCCCTGATCACGCCTGCCCAACACCCGGACACACTTTCATCCTGGCACCTTTATGCCGTCCGGCTTGACACAAAACGCACCTCAATCACGCGATTGGCTCTCTATGAGGGCTTGAGACAGAGGCAAATTTTCCCACAGGTTCATTACATTCCCGTGCACACCCAGCCGTGGTATCAAGGCCTTGGCTTCCGCCCTGGCGACTTCCCCGAGTCCGAGCACTACTATGCGGGAGCGCTGAGTCTGCCCATGTATTACAGCTTAACGGACGCGGACCAAGATCGCGTGGTGGCGGCACTGACCGAAATACTGGAGTCTTAAAATGACTGCGGCCACCTTTCCAGGCACTCTGTGCATACGCGCCGACGCCGATGCTCGCATGGGCATCGGTCACGTGATGCGCTGCATTGCTCTTGCCCAGGCCTGGCAGGATGAGGGAGGTAAGGTGGTTTTAGTCTCCGCTGCCGACTCCCCCGCCCTGCTTGAGCGACTCAAATCTGAGCGGATCAAAGTGACGCGTTCGCGAGGACTGCCGGGCAGCATCGAGGACGCGCAGGACCTTGTGAAGCAGGCCGGAGCAACCCGCGCGACATGGGTAGTGCTCGACGGCTATCACTTTGGCCCCGAATACCGCAGCATCATTAAAAAGGCAGATCTGAAATTGATGGTGATTGATGATCTGGCTGACTCGGACCTGTCCATGTCAGATCTTATCCTGAATCAAAATCTGCATGCCACGCCTCAAGTTTATGAAAACCATGTGGGCAAAACCACGCGACTACTGACTGGATTGAGCCACGTGCTGCTGCGGCGGGAGTTTTTGACGAAGCCGCATCTGAGCGAGCGCGGGGTCAGTATGGAAGCCATGAATCTGCTCGTCACGCTTGGTGGTGCCGACGCGCCGAATGTTACCGAGCGCGTCATGAAGCTGTTCGCCACCCATGACCTGCCCATGAGAATGAATGTGACCATCATCGTGGGCGCAGCCAATCCTCATCTCGATGCGCTGCAGGCCGCACTTCCAGCCCTGCAAAAAAGGCACGATGCCAGTCTGCATGTAAATCCGCCCAACATTCCGGAGTTGATGAGGGCTGCCGATCTCGCACTCTCAGCAGCCGGAAGCAGTTGCTGGGAATTGGCCTGTTTGGGCATCCCTATGGCACTCATCATCACAGCTGACAATCAGCGCGAGATCGCTTGCAGCCTGGAGATCTGCGGTGCGGCGCTAAATCTGGGTGAGCACACCGCTTTCCCGCAGCATGATTCTTTTGAGAAGCTCGCAAACCTCATCATGGATCAAGATCTGCGATCCAGAATGCGAAACCAGGCCAAGGGCTTGATTGATGGTCAAGGCGCCAGCAGAGTCGCAGTTGCCCTGATCCATCATCCTCTGCGCCTCCGGTTTGCCACCTTGGAAGACGCCCACTTGCTGCACATCTGGGCCAATGAGCCACTTGCGCGGCAGATGTCTTTTTCGGCAGATTCAATTCCCTGGGAAAATCATCTCAAATGGCTGAGTCATCGACTCGGCTCAAAGGATTGCCGCCTCAATATCGGCCTGGACTTGAGAAACAACCCGGTAGGACAGGTGCGACTGGACCGTGAAGGCCAAACAGCAACCCTGAGCATCAGCATCGCGCCAGAGGCACGTGGGCAGGGTTACGCGAGCATCCTGGCCAGAATGGCATCCCAACAGGCTCTTGCCGATGGCTGGTGTTCAGAAGTTCATGCTTGGGTGAAACCGGAAAATGCTGCTTCCATCAAAGCCTTTGAGCGGGCAGGCTTCAGTCAAAAAGAGCCGCAGACACCTCACTCGCAACAGGCCACGCTTTTTGTCATGAGTGAGCCAGTCAGACATGCAGCATCCATTTGAACCCGCCCTGTCCCTCATCTAAAGGCAACTCGCGCATGAAAATTGGAAATCGTGACATCGGCCCAGGCCACCCGTGCTACATCGTGGCGGAGCTATCTGCCAATCACGGAGGCAGCTTCGACCAATGCGTGGCGACACTTCGCGCGATGAAGGAAGCTGGCGCAGATGCAGTGAAGGTTCAGACGTACACAGCGGATACCCTGACCATTCCGAGCTCCAAGGAGCCATTCGTGATACGTGGCGGAACCCTTTGGGACGGGCGCACCCTGCACGACCTCTATCAGGAGGCCCACATGCCTTGGGAATGGCAGCCGCGTCTGCAACAATTGGCGATAGACTTAGGGATGGACTTCTTTTCCACCCCGTTCGATGACACGTCCGTGGACTTCCTTGAGGCGATGAATGTACCCGTTCACAAAGTCGCGTCCTTTGAACTCGTGGATCTGCCGCTGCTGCGCAAGATCGCTGCCACTCGCAAACCCGTTATCATGTCGACAGGCATGGCCACGCTGGAGGAAATTGAGGAGTCCCTCTCCACGCTGCGGGAAGCGGGTAGTGGTCCGGTGGCGCTGCTAAAATGCACCAGTGCCTATCCCGCCGCTCCAGATGAGATGAATCTGCGAACCATCCCGGACATGGCGGCGCGCTTCGGGGTTCCTGTTGGACTAAGCGACCACACGACCGGGCATATTGTCACCACCGCCGCCGTGACACTGGGTGCGTGCATCGTGGAGAAACATTTCATTCTCTCGCGTTCTCTGCCGGGCCCTGATTCGTCCTTTTCCATGGAGCCACAGGAATTCCGTGAGATGGTGGATGCCATTCGCATTACCGAACAGGCGCTAGGAAAAGTGAACTATGAAGTCTCCGCCAAGGAGGCAAAGAGCCGCATATTCCGGCGATCCTTGTTCATCACGGCAGCAGTTAAAGCTGGCGAGCCACTTTCAGCGGCAAACGTGCGCTGCATACGCCCTGCCCATGGCTTGCACCCTCGTCATCTGGATGCGGTACTCGGCAAAGTAGCCGCGCAAGACCTGGAAGAAGGAACCCCACTGGACTGGAATCTTTTGAAATAAACAACCCCATGAAATCAGTCGCGATCATCCCAGCACGCGGAGGCTCCAAACGCATCCCCCGCAAGAACATCAAACCCTTCCTTGATCGCCCCATCATTTCCTATGTGATCCAGACAGCCATCGAATCCGGCTGTTTTGACGAAGTCATGGTCTCAACCGACGACGAGGAGATTGCCGAAATTGCCCGGCAACATGGAGCCGAGGTTCCCTTCATGCGATCGGCAGAAAATTCGACCGACCAAGCCATCACGCTGTATGCGATTCGTGAGGCCATCGAGAGTTACCGCAAAATCGGCAAAGAGTTCGATCTTCTGAGCTGCATCTACCCAACAGCCGTACTCACGCGCCCTGAATCCTTGCGCCAAGGCAAGGAAAAACTCATCGCCGATCCGGATGCCCTCTGCGTGCTGCCCATGGTTCGATACAGCTACCCCATCCAACGTGCCCTGTTTGAAAAGGAAGGTCGTATTCACATGTTCCAACCGGAGCACTGCCATACACGCTCGCAGGATTTGGAAAAATCCTATCATGATGCCGGGCAGTGGTATTGGATACGCACGCCCGCGATTGCGGTGCCTGATTTCAAAATCATCTGGACAAGTTCCGCGCCAATCATCGTCGATGGGATGGAAGTGCAGGACATCGATGATGAGGCAGACTGGAGCATGGCCGAATTAAAATACCGTCTGCTCCACGAAAAAAATCCGCTCTGAGGCGGGGTTGGGCATGCTCCCGAAGGTTGACAAAGCTCCGCATCCTTCCCTTTCTAAATCATGTCCAACTCCCGTAAACCCGCCATCCTCGGCGGCACTCCCGTCCGCACGCAACCCTTTGCCCACCGTGTCACCATGGGACAGGCTGAGCAGGTCGCCGTGCGCGAGGTGCTCGACAGCGATGTCCTCTCCGCCTTCATCGGCAGCGCCGGGAAGTTTTTCAATGGTGGAACGCGAGTGCTGGAGTTCGAATCCGCCTGGACTTCAACATACGGATTCAAGCACGCCATCAGCGTCAATTCCTGGACCGCTGGGCTCGTCACCGCCATCGGAGCCTGCGGCATTGAACCGGGTGATGAGGTCATCTGTCCTCCTTTCACGATGTCCGCATCGGCGACCAGTTGCCTCTTTTATGGCGGCATCCCGGTGTTTGCTGACATTGATCCGGAAACCTTCTGCATCGACCCCGCCTCCATTGAACGCTGCATCACGCCCCGCACGAAGGCGATCATGGTGGTGCACCTCTTTGGTCATCCGGCGGACATGGACGCCATCCTTGCCATAGCGGCCAAGCACAGCCTTAAAGTCATTGAGGACGCAGCCCAGGCACCCGGAGTCTTTTACAAAGGCAGACCGGTGGGCACGATCGGAGATGTGGGCGGCTTCAGCCTCAACTTTCACAAGCACATTCACACAGGAGAGGGAGGGGTTATCGTGACCAACGATGACCGCCTGGCCCATCGCTGTCGATTGATCCGCAATCATGGTGAAAATGCCATGGAAGGAATGAGTGATGAAGAGATGGCCAACTGCATCGGCAATAACTACCGCCTCACCGAGATTCAATCCGCCATCGGCACAGCGCAGCTTGCGAAGTTGAAAGGCCATCTGGCCACGCGCACACTCCTTGTGGATCATTTGCGCAAGAGGCTCCAAGGTCTGCCAGGTCTCCGCCCTCAGGCGCATCCAGCCGAGAGCACCCATGCTTACTACCTCCTGCCGATGCACTTTGATGCGCAGGCCGCAGGCATGAGCCGGTCTCAATTCGTTCAGGCAGTGCTCGCAGAATTGCCAAAGCCGCAAGGCTTCGAGGGAACGGCTTTGACCGAGGGGTATGTGAAGCCTCTTTATCTGACCCCAATCTACCAGAAACGCATCGCCATTGGCACGAAGGGATTCCCCTTCAACCTCGCGCCTGCAGGCTGGCCTGTTTATGACAAGGGCATCTGCCCGGTGACTGAGCGCATGTATGAAAAAGAACTCCTGCTATGCCCGGTTGTGCGCGAGCCATTGACCACCAGTGACATGGATGATGTCGCTGATGCCATCACCAAAGTGCTGGAAAACGCCGAAGCAATCGCCGCCACAGTCCAATCGGAAAACCGTCTGTTCACGCCTGTGGAAGCCGCCATCAGCACCGATGTCCGATAGCATTCCAACAAACCCGTCTCCGCTACGCGCTGCAGTCATCGGCTGTGGCTGGATCGGTGCCGGAGAGGCTGTCAACCGTCACACGGTCGGGGTCCAGTCCCATGCTGAAGCCTATACAAACCATACACGCACGCGGCTTGAATCCGTCGTGGATGCAAATCCTGAAACTGCACAAAAAGCAGCAGCGCGATGGAATGCACAGACATGGTTTACAGATGTTCCCGAGATGCTCCGTGCCGTTAACCCGGAGATCGTCAGCATCTGCACCCCGGATGCACTCCACGCCAGCACCATCATGGCCGTGCTGGAGTGCCCCGCCACAAGAGCCATTCTCGCAGAAAAGCCGTTGGCACTCACCGTTCAGGAGGCAGAACACATCAGTAAAGCATGTGCCGAACGCGGTGTTGTTCTTTCCGTAAACTACTCGCGCCGTTTCTGCCCGGCCTTCCGCCAGTTACGTTCGGAGATCCAGCAGGGTGAACTCGGGATGATTCAGCAGATTCACGGATTCTATTGCAAAGGCTTGATCCACAATGGCACCCACTGGCTGGATCTGCTGCGTTATTTGTTCGGCGAAGCAACCTGTGCGGCACCCCTGCCATTTCATGCGGCCGACGCGGACACACCATCGTTATCACTCACGCTCAGTAACGGTGCCGGTGTTGTTTTGCAGGCTGTGCGGACAGATTCATTCACGCTTTTTGAAATGGACATCCTCGGAGAGAAAGGTCGCGTGCAGATTCTCGACAGCGGCCACCGCATGGAATACCACACCGTGAAGGCCAGCGCGCACTATGCAGGTTACCAAAACCTCATGCCCGCCGGCACCCGGGATCACTGTCTCCAGGACGCGATCGTTCATGCCGTTGATAATTTAATCAACTGTCTGGACAAACCGGGAACGAAGCCGCTCTGCACCCCTCAGGACGCCTTGGCCAGCCTGTCACTTGCCACTCAAGTGATGGAGGTCCTTCGATGAAAATCCTCTGCATTGCCGGCGATCCGGGTGGGACCCGCACACTCAGCGCAGTGATCGCTGAATTGATTCAACGTGGTGTCGATGTTCAACTTGTTGGTTACCGGCAGGCCATTGGCATCATGGCGGAGCACGGACTGCCGGTGGCGTTTTGCGACGAATCCATGGCGGAAAACGCGGCGCAGCATCTGCGCGATTGGGCACCTGATCTATTGCTCGCCTCCACTTCCATCAATGGCCAGGACTACGAGAAACGTTTCATCCAAGCAGCGAGATCCATCGGCCTCCCCTCCATTGGAGTGCTCGATTTCTGGGCAAACTATCGCGGGCGATTCAGCACCCAACCGCCCGATGGTCCGCTGAATGCGGTGCCGGATCTCATCACCGTCATGGATGACAAGGCCGTCGATGACATGGTCCATGACGGCATCGCGCGCGAATGCATGATCGTCACTGGTCAGCCAGCCTTTGACGAACTCTACCTTCCGTCTGATGTCCCGTCCGTGCGCCGTCAGGTGCGCGAGGCCATCGGTTGCGCGCAGGATGACTTATTGCTCATTTTCGCCTCCCAACCCTTCACCGACGTCTCCGCCGAGACCGGCTTCCGCACCGTGCCCTTTGACGAAATGGAGGTGCTGGAACTTTTCCTGCAATCCCTGCGCCAAACCGAAGCCGGTTCATTCGCTAGGGTGTGGATCCGGCCTCATCCGCGTGAAGGTGCCTCAAAATTCGAGCCCTTCTGTGGTCCGCAAGTGTTCGTCTCCAGCACCTTTGATCGTGTTCAGGCCATTCGTGCCGCAGATGCCGTGACTGGCATGTCCAGCACCTTCCTCTTTGAAGCTGCGCTGCTCGGCCTGCCGGTTCTCAGCATTCAGCCCCGTCAGGTGGGAGAAGGCCCCATCCCTCTGGCGAGCCAAGGCCTGGGAGAAATCACCAAAAGTGCAGAGGAATGCCCAGCCGCAGTGCAACGATTGCTCGCCGCCTGCCGCCTGCCGGCTGCCTCGCGCACTCCCGGTCCAGGCTCACCTTTCCGGCCTGGCGCAGCCGGACGTGTTGCAGATGTTGTCATTGACAGAATCCGCAGCAGGCGGGCTAGTTGACCTGCCCAACTCATTCTTCCATGTCTGATCATCCGCCCACCTTCCTCGAGGGCCGCACCGTGCGGCTTCGCCCTTTACGTGAAAGCGACGCCGAAGGTCCATACCCCACCTGGCTGAACTCGATGGAAGTCACCGCTTACAACTCACACGGCGTTCACCCTTATACCGTCGCCTCAGCACGCGCCTTCATTGATTCCGCCACCACCCGGGAAGATCGCGTCATTCTTGCCATTGAGGACAAGGCCTCCGGCCGGCACATAGGCAATGTCTCCCTCCAGTCCATCCATCCCGTCTTCCGTTCAGCGGAATTGGCAATTCTCGTCGGCGATGTCGGCATTTATGGCAAAGGAGCTGGCACGGAAAGCTGCCGCCTGATCGTTGAACACGGTTTTCTTCGCTTAAATCTGCACCGCATCCACTGCGGCACCTTTGCCACGAACACGGGCATGATCCGCATTGCTCACAAGCTAGGGATGAAGGAAGAAGGACGCCGCCGGGAGGCCGCGTACAAAAATGGCGATTATGTGGACGTCATTGAGTTTGGACTGCTGAAATCGGAGTTCATTGCGCAGTCGAAGTAAGCCGATGGTCTTCAGTTCGTTCCAGTTCGTTCTGGCCTTTCTGCCGCTGGTAGTCATGGTCTTCATGCTGCTGCAGGCAAACGGACATGTCCGCGCTTCTTCATACTGGCTGATCGCAGCCTCATTGTTTTTCTACGGCTGGTGGAACTATCATTACCTTGTCCTGCCGCTTGGCTCGGTCGTGTTCAACTACTGGTTGGGCAAGAAATTGCTGGCGGGAAAAGGCGGCGGAAAGAACCTGCTGATCTTCGGGCTGATCGCCAATCTGGCCCTGTTGGGCTGGTACAAGTATGCAGGATTTTTCGCCGAAAATGTGGTGATGCTGACAGGGTTACCTCTTCCCGTGCCGAAGATCGCCCTGCCTCTGGCCATCTCCTTCTGCACCTTTCAGCAGGTGTCCTTCCTGGTGGACTGCCACGGCGGGCACGTTCAGCATTTCGATTTCCGCCGCTACCTGCTCTACATCGTTTTCTTTCCCCACCTCATCGCCGGACCGGTGGTGAGGCATCACGAGTTACTGCCCCAACTTGAGGCTCCGCGCGACTTGGGAACCCGCTGGCATGACATTGCCTGGGGTGTTCATCTTTTTGCCATCGGCCTGTTTAAAAAGGCGGTCTTCGCCGATCTTATGGCGGGGTATGCCGATCCGGTTTACGGAGCGGCGGCTTCGGGCGCCTCTTTGAGTCTGCTTGAGGCTTGGGGCGGCGCACTGGCTTACACACTGCAACTCTACTTTGATTTTTCGGGTTATGCAGACATGGCCTTGGGGAGTGCGCGAATGCTTGGGGTGCATCTGCCGCAAAATTTTGATTCCCCCTACAAGGCACTTAACATCGCCGACTTCTGGCGTCGCTGGCACATCACTTTGAGCCACTTTTTGCGCGACTATCTATACATCCCGCTTGGTGGCAGCCGCTCCGGCCATTGGCGGACCTACGCCAATCTGGTGGTCACCATGTTTCTTGGCGGCCTGTGGCATGGTGCAGCGTGGACGTTTGTCATCTGGGGAACGATGCACGGTGTGGCGCTCGCCACCTGCCACTGGTGGCGTGAGTTCACCAAGCCGCGCGGATGGTCAATGCCAGGACCGCTGGCTTATGGAATGACCATGCTCTTCGTCATCATTGGCTGGGTCATCTTCCGCGCCAGTTCATGGGATGCAGCGACGGCTGTTCTCGCCGCCATGTTTGGCCAGACCAACCTGGTCCTTCCCAGGGAGTTGGCATTTTCA
>CAJCCF010000716.1 GCA_903960845.1 uncultured Verrucomicrobiota bacterium
CAGGTTTCAAGTTTTACGTTTCAAGTTCTCTGAATCAAGGCGTTACGAGATACTGCCAGCACACTCAAAAGGTGAGGTATGCAGGGTTCACCAATCGTTGGCTTTCACGTCGTGAAACTTTGAACCTGAAACTTGAAACAGGATTCCAGGTTGACCGGTCATGAGCTGACCAGTGCATTGTCTGGTGGCAGGCCGGCAGCGATCTTTGACTTCTTGACCGCCCCGCCCCTCTCTGTTTCATCCCTCTCTATGTCCAAAGGTCTGGGCGCCACCGCCACTCAATTTTTCCAACTCGGCTCTGCTGCCGAGCCTTTCGTGTTTGCCAATGGCGACTCTCTGCCTGGAATTACCCTGGCCTATGAGGCCTACGGAAAACTGAACGCCAAAAAAACCAATGCCATCCTGCTCTTCCACGCCCTTTCCGGAAGTCAGCACGCGGCCGGGCATACGGATGATGTGCCGGGGCTGGATGGCCGTTGGACGGAGGATGTGAAACTGGGCTGGTGGGATCTGTTTGTCGGCCCGGGCAAGGCTTTGGATACCAATCGCTATTTCGTTATCTGTGCAAACTTCCTCGGTGGCTGCTATGGCAGCAGCGGGCCAGCATCAATCAATCCGGAAACCGGCAAACCCTACGGGAAAGATTTCCCAACGGTTTTGAGTTCTGATGTGGTGCGCAGCCAGGCGGCGCTTCTGGATCATCTTGGTATCCAGACCCTTCACGCGGTGATCGGCTCATCCGTCGGTGGACTGCTGGCCATCAATTTTGCCACGCTGTTTCCTGAGCGCGTCAAAATTGTCATGCCTGTGGCGACTGGCTTGCGCACCACGGTGCTGACACGGCTCACGTTGTTTGAGCAGGTGATGGCAATTGAAAATGATCCGCACTTCCATGGCGGGGACTATTATGGTGGTCCAGCCCCCGAGTATGGGCTGGTGCTGGCACGCATGATTTCCCACAAGACCTTTGTGCATCTCGATGCCATCGAGAACCGAGCGCGCCAGACGGTGACCCAGCCGACCGGGCAGCTCTCATGGTACAAAGTGGGCCACAGCGTGGAAAGTTACATGCTGCACCAGGGCAAGAAGTTCGTGAAGCGCTTCGATGCCAATGCCTATCTCCGCATCATCAACATGTGGCTGCGCTACGACCCGCTCAAGGACGCTGGAGTGGACAGTTACGAGGCGCTCTTTGCCCGCAGTCGCGCGGCCGGGCATCACTACCTGATTTTCAGCATCGATTCGGACTTCTGCTTCTACCCAGAGGAGCAGGCGGAGATGGTGTCCGCGCTGGAGCGTGCGGGTGTTTCATCCATGCACATCACCGTGCATTCCGACAAAGGGCACGATTCTTTCCTGCTCGAACCACAGCTCTACACCCCGCATCTGGTCTACACGCTGGAAGGCCGCTGGCAGAAGTCTTCACTCGATGAACCGGTGAACGAGGTCGAATAAAAAAGGCCCGGAGCGCGAGCCCCGGGCCTTGGTCATTGACCCGTTGGGGTCACTGGAATTCGAGGCAGACACCTTCCTTGGTGCTGCGGGCGAAGAGGTGATTGTAGGCCATCACTGGATAGCTCCAGACCTTGCCATCGAGGACATCGTCACGTTTCAGTTCCGTGTACTTTTTGGAGTTGGCCTCGACCACCACCACCTCGCCTTTATCGCTGAGGGCAATGAGTTTATCGCCGGCCAGAATCACCTGTCCGGGGCCGAAACCAGCTTCCTTCCACACATCCTTGCCCGTCTTGATATCGACACAGGCCAGAGGACCGGCGCCATATTCCTTGAAGCTGAACATGCCGTAGAGGAAGCCATCTTTCACCACCGGCGTGCTCCAGTGATTGAAGCACTCGTTCTCACGGCGCCAGATTTGCTCAGCGCTCAGACTGCTGCCGCTCTTGCTGATTTTGAAGGCACCGGCACCGACGCCGTAACCAGCGGAGCAATAGACGATGTCTTCATAAACCACCGGACTGGCTGCCGTGGAGACCTTGAAGGGGAAGGGGGCGCGCCACAGCACTTTGCCGGTTGCGGGCGTGACGCCAACAAGACCTGTCTGGGTGAAAAAGATGGTCTGATGCACACCGAGAATGTCGGCAGTGACGGGTGTGGCGTGGGTCATTTTGTCGTCCTCGCCTTTCCACACGACTTTGCCGGTGTTTTTGTCCAGGCCCAGCAGGCCCTGGCCGGCGCCGCCGCCGCACATCATGAGGATGTCGCCATCAATCACGGGTGATGCGGCGTTTTGCCATTTGATCTGCACGCCGGAGTTTTCCTTCATCACGTCGTGACTCCACACTGGCTTGCCTGTGGCCGCTTCGAAGCAGTAAACGCCAAGGTTGGCATCGATGGCATAGACCTTGTCTCCATCCACGACGGGTGTGGAGCGCGGGCCATCGCCGCCCTTGTTGTCATTCGCACCAGCGTCGCCACCGCCGTCGTACTTGCCGATCACAGTTAGCGGTTTCCTCCAGACTTCCTTGCCGTTCTTCACATCCAGGCAAACCAGCACCTCGCCCGTGTTGCCTTCCGATTCACCTGTGATGATCGTGTAAGCTTTGGCACCGGCGACGGCGAATGAACTGAAACCTGCAGGCGTGTCCGTCTTCCACAGCGTCTTGATTTTTGCACTCTTCCAGTTGCTCACCTTGGCAGCCGGTGCGGTGCCGTCATTGTTAGGACCGCGAAATTTCCCCCATTCTGCGGGTGCGGTGGTTTGGGCGGAAAGACTGGCTGCTGTGAGGAGCGAGCCACCGAGGAGGGTGAACGTGGTGCGGATCATGGGTGTGATGAATGGAGAGCGTGTCTAACGAGACGCCTGACCGCAGTCTTGCGAAAGCTCCATCTCCGGCAAATGAAACCTCCACGGTGCAGCCGGGAACGTCACATTTGCAGAACTCAGGCGGGGAATGAAGTTCACGAAACTCTTGCACTTAGTCCTTCGTTACGCTTTGGGCACTAACACCATGTGGGACTTTGTCACAGAGCATTGGCGCGATGGCGTGGAGATTATCATCCTCGCCGCGCTGGCTTATCGTGGTTATCTCTTTTTCAGGACCACGCGCGGCGCGCGCATTCTCACCGGCCTGCTCGTCCTGCTGTTGAGCCTTGCGCTCATTTCCCAGCTTCTTGAATTGGAGGTCATCAACTGGCTTCTTCAGCGCATTTCCGTCTTTCTTGCCGTCGCTCTCGTTGTGCTTTTTCAGCCTGAATTGCGTCGTGTCCTTGCGGAACTGGGCAGCCACCGTGTTTTCTCCTTCAACCGGCCAGACCCCGAATCGCTCGATGTTTTGATGGAAGCCATGCAACAGCTTTCCGCCCGCCGCTGCGGGGCGCTCTTCGCCCTCAAGCGTGGCATTGATCTCAAAGTGTTTGCCGAAACCGGTGTCGAGGTGGATGCCGCCATGAGCACCGAGCTCATCACTACCATTTTTCATCCCAAGACCAGTCTGCATGATGGGGGTGTGATCATCGAGCAAGGGCGTATCATGGCCGCCGGCTGCGTCTTCCCCGTCAGTCAGAAGGAGGTGCGTGATCGCGCCATCGGACTGCGTCATCGCGCGGCGATGGGCGTCACGGAGGAGACCGATGCCATCGCCCTGATCGTCAGTGAGGAAAGCGGCGCGCTCTCCCTGGCCTACCGTGGCAAGCTGGAACATGATTTGGAGCCCGAAGAACTGCGCAATCGACTCAACGAGCTGCTGACCTTCGGCACGCTCAAAACTGAACCTATCGAGGAGGAACAGATCCGTGACTTGGGCACGCCTTAAAAATTTCATCTTTCGCAACTGGAAGGAAAAACTTCTCGCTCTCGTGCTCGCTTTTCTCTTTTGGTACATGATCAAGGCCCAGGCCGCACGCTCCAACATGCCCTACGGCTATGGTGCTGACAGGGTTCCGCGGGCGACGCGGCTTTGACACCCGCGCTCTTTTGCAGTAGAGGCCGCGCTCTATGTCTGAAAAGCGCCAGTTCTTCGGCACCGACGGCGTCCGCGCCGTGGCCAATCGTCACCCCATGACTCCTGAGTTCGTACTGCGCCTTGGGCAGGCTGCGGCAGTTGTTCTCGGAGGTACAGGTGAGAATGGCGAACGTCCGCGTTGCATCATCGGTCGTGATACTCGCGCATCCGGCGAAATGCTTGAGTCGGCCCTCATCGCCGGACTCAACTCTGCCGGAGTCGATGTCATCCTCGCCGGCATGGTGCCCACACCGGCCGTCGCCATGCTTTCCGCTCAGACCGGGGCCAGCTTTGGCGTTATCGTGAGCGCCTCGCACAACCCATTTCAGGACAACGGCATCAAGTTTGTTCACGGCAATGGCCGCAAGCTCAACGACAAGACCGAAATCACGATTGAAAAGATTGTGCTCGGCGAATGCGCTGAAGCGCCGCGCCCTGAAGGCCGGGCCATTGGCCGGGTCAGCCGCATGAGTGACGCCGCAGATCGCTACATCAGCCACGCCGTCGCCAGCATGGGTGGCGTCCGTCTTGATGGCATGAGGGTGGCGCTCGACAACGCCCATGGCGCTTCCTCGTTCACTAGCGCGGCTGCTCTGGTGCAGCTCGGAGCTGATGTGCAGGTTTTTCACAGTGAGCCCGATGGTTTTAACATCAATGAAGAATGCGGCTGCACCCACAGTGATGAACTGGAGCGCCTTGTCCGCCAAAGCCAGGCCCAGGCTGGCATCGCCCATGATGGCGACGCGGATCGCATCGCCCTCTGCGATGAGGAGGCCATCGCACTCGATGGTGACGAGCTCATGGCCATCGCCGCCGAGTCCATGCTGCGCAAAGGCACCCTCAAGCAGAACACACTCGCCGTCACCATCATGAGCAACTACGGTCTTGATGACCTCGTTTCCCGCCTTGGTGGTCGCGTCCTGCGCACCAATGTCGGTGATCGCTATGTGCTGGAGGAAATGCACGCCCGCGGATTGAATCTTGGTGGCGAGCAGAGCGGACACATTATTTTCGGAGACTGGGCCACCACGGGCGATGGCCTCATCGCCGGCCTCCAGGTTCTCAAGATCATGAAGGAAACCGGCGAGCCGCTTAGCCAGCTTCGCAAGTGCCTGAAAAAGTTCCCGCAGGCCGCACGCAATCTTCGCGTCCGCTCCAAGCCGCCTGTGGATGAACTCAAAGAGGCGCAGAAGATCATCAAGGAAACGGAGAAAAAGCTCGGTGGCTATGGTCGCGTGCTCCTCCGTTACTCGGGCACCGAGTCACTGATCCGGCTCCTCATTGAAGGCCGTGATGTCGAGTATCTCGAAGCCCAGGCCGACAAGATTGCCTCCGCGATTCTCGCGCAGATCGGGTGAAATGGCGGCCTGTCACCCTATGCGCCCTGCTCAATCTCGATCGCGTGACCCTGCTCATCAAAGCGCCAGCCGAGCGGCTCCAATGATCTGTCCACCGTCTGCAGATGTTTCAGCGGCAGGCGCTTCCGCTGGTACTTGCGGAAGAGCACATCCCGGAGTGCCAGCCAGGTCTCTACGGTAGGTTGCATCGGCATCCACTCTTCTCCATCGGGATGGGCGAGGCGGAATATCCACTCACGGGAGTTCCAGTGGGCGCGGATATATTGCTTGCGACCATCTTCCAGACGTTCGTGCCATTCGTGACATTGGTTTTTGGTCATTGCGGGCGCGCAGGATGCGCTAGTATCGCCGCCATGCAAGCCAACAAGCCAAGCCACACCTCAGCATTGCCCAAACTGCTGATCTATTTGCTGGCTGTCATGATCGGCGGTGCGCTGCTTGCTGTGCCGCTTTTTGATCTCGGCCAATCCGCGCTGGTCTGGTTAAAAGGCGGATTGCTGGGCAGCAGTGTACTTGGCCAGTGGCTTCTCAAAGAGATTCAGCGTGCGCATTTTACCCGTTACTTCAACCGCGCCGTTCTTGTCTGCGCCATGGTCTTCATCTGGCCATTTCTCCGCTGGGTGCGGCTTGATCGCAGTCTGCTGCCTTCCTGGGGACCCGTGAGTTCCGGCGTCAAACAGTGGTTCATCGGCTTCAGCCTTGCTTCAGGATTGCTCCTGGCACTCGGATTCATCTTTATCGGGGCAGGTGCCTACCAAATGCGCCCTCAACCAGGCTGGTCCAAATTGAGTGAGCCCATCACCGCCGCACTGGGTGCCGGCATCATTGAGGAGTTCTTCTTTCGCGGCCTGCTGCTTGGCCTGCTGCTGCGCACCATGACCACGCGTGCCGCCGTTTTGTGGGCCACCTTCATCTTCGCCATCGTTCACTTCATGAAGCCGCCTGATGGCTGGCAAATCGCCGATGATCAGGTCGTGTGGACCAGTGGTTTTGCCGTACTGGCGCAGATTGCCAAAGGATTCGGAGATGTACAATTTCTGCTTGCCGAGTTCGCGACTCTGGTCGCCGTCGGCTGGGCGCTCACCAAAGTGAGGATGCAGACTGGCGCGCTGTGGGCAGGCATCGGCCTGCACGGTGGATGGGTGTTCGGGCTGAAATACTTCAGCGCCTTGACGCATTATCAAAACACCGGACTTCCATGGATCGGGCAGAATCTCAAAATAGGTCTGGCTCCGCTCGCCATGGTTGTCTTCACCGGCTGGCTTGCGGGAAGGCTCTTGCACCGCCTCCCCGCTGGTCGCGTTACTTAGCAGCCTTTGGCTTGTTCAGCACATCGTCATGCGTGCTTGCGGCGATGGCCATGACCTGGTCAATCAGTTCCTTGGGCACCTTCATCTCTTCCAGAGTTTTCTGCAGGTTTTCTGCCACCGCGTTGAAGTGCTCTTCCGTCAGTTTCATGCCAGCATGGGCCTTGCGCATGTCTTTGCCGGTCCATGGGATCGGTCCACCAAAGGCGGCGGAAAGAAACTCCTTCTGCTTCCGGCGCTGTTTGTTCATGTTGATGTCGTCGAAGAAATGTTTGATGCGGTCATCCGAAAGCACTTTCACGTAGAAGGCTTCGACTGCGGCATCGATCGCCCCTTTGCCGCCGAGTTTGTGATAGAGGCTGTTCTCACGCGCCTCATTCCATTTCTTCCGGCAGGCCTCTACGGCAAAGGCATAGGTCTTGCCTTCGTAGACTGTGGTGATTTTCGGATCAACCGGCTTGCCACTGATGGGGCAGACGGTGTTGATCTCACTGGTGGCGGAAGCTGCGGCGGGTTCAGCAGCCAGTGCGGCATTCACGAGCAGTGACATGGCGATGCCAAAGGTGGCGAATAAGGGGAGGATCAGTTTCATGGTTGGTTAGTTGCTGGTTCTTTGACTGCCGCGAGTGGTTGCCCGGCTGGACAGAGCAAACGGAGAATCCCTTGTCGGCTGCATGCGGATTTTGCGCTCCTGTGGTTAGTATTTGCTCGGAATCATTGGGCAGGGCTATGCGGGCTCCACGCTTTAACAAAGCGTAATGAAAACAAGACCGCACAATCCACGCGCAGGATGGGCCATCCGCCGCTCAATGGCCCGCACGGGATGAATCGTTACATCCATGTGCAGTTCTGATCCTCAGGCTGTGTCATTCAGGTTTTGTAAGGAGATCCAACCATGTCCACGATGTTCGAAAATCCCATCTGTTACCGGATGGCCCCAGATCGCAGGCTGTTGGACGGCAAGTGTGGCACACCGGATTGTGATCACTGTTCATCCAATCCAAATGGAGGCACGCATGACATTCCGCCCTGCCTGCTGGGCCATCAGCACCACACCGTGATCGGTTACGATGGCCTGAAGCGATTGGCACTGATGGTGACACCGGAAGGTGGTGGCACATTCCGTGATCAGACATGGGAGGCGGTGTCCACGATTCGGGCGATCCTGCTTCAGCAAAAGGAGCCAATGGCGGTGACGATGCAGACCGTGTTCGTGGATGATGCGTCAAATGTGCCGGCGGCGCAGCAGTTGTTCGAGGCCTACTATGGTGAGAGAATGCCGCTGACATTGTATGTCGTGCAGCCTCCGTGCGACGGACGCGCTCTGGCCATTGAGGCATGGGCAATCAGTACGCGCACCGCAGAGGTGGTGTATTGCGGGCCTCACCTGGTGACGGTTTCACATGATGGTCTGCGCTGGATTCATGCTTCAGCCGGTGCGCTGGCTCAGGGCCGACAGACGGCGTATCAGCAGACGGAGGTTGCGTTTGAAAATTTGCGTGCAGTGTTGGGCGCAGCGGGGGCAAGCTTCAAAGACGTGGCGCGCGTTTGGCTTTATCAAGGAGGCATCACTGAGATGGAGGGCGAGGTGGAGCGCTATCGTGAATTGAACCGGGCACGCACCGATTTCTTTGATCGCCATTCCTTCGCTGTCCGCAAACTGGCGCCAGGCGTGAAGCACACGATTTATCCGGCAAGCACAGGCATCGGTACGCTGGGTCATGGATTGATGACCGCCTGTCTGGCGCTGCAAACCGAGCGGCAGGATGTGCAAATGCTCGCGTTGGAGAACCCTCTGCAAACTTCAGCCTTCAGCTACCCTTCGACCTATTCGGCGAAGAGTCCAAAATTCGCCCGGGCGATGGCGATGCGCATCGGTGATCACGTGACGACATGGATCTCCGGAACAGCAAGCATTGTGAATGCGGAGACCGTGCACCCCGGAGATATCGAAAAACAAACGGAGCAAACCCTGACGAACATTGAGAGACTGATCGATTCGGCAAATTTTGAGCGCCTTGGCTGGAGCGATGCCGGAGCCACGCTGGACGATCTGGCAAAGATCCGTGTCTATGTGAAACACCACGATGATTACGAGAAGTGCCGCGCCGTGTGCGAGCGACGGCTCGGTCGCATCCCGGCCATTTATGCGCAGGCTGACGTGTGTCGGCCTGATTTGCTCGTCGAGATCGAGGGCGTGGCCTTTTCATCCGTGCGCAAATCTTCACCTGCTTCGGAAAGGAGTTAATCTCATGCGCCTGATCATCTGCATTTCATTCCTGGCCTGCCTGATCACCCCTGGCATGGCGGTGGTGCATCCGGTGTTTGAATCCGGTCCGCTAGTGCTGCAAACAGGCTCCGATGCCACGGTGAGCGACCGCTTGGACGGAATCGTGCTCAATCGTCTGGCCGAATTGAATCTGAAGCCGGCCAATCTCTGCTCTGATGCGGTCTTTGTTAGACGCGCTTTTTTGACCGTGATCGGCACACTGCCGACAGAGGAGGAGTCGCGCGGGTTTCTCTCAACGCAGGATTCAGGCAAACGCGCTCAATTGATTGAAATCCTGCTTCAGCGTCCTGAGTTCGCCGAGTACTGGGCCATGAAGTGGGGCGATCTCTTGCGAGTGAAAGCGGAGTTTCCGATCAAGCTTTGGCCGAATGCCGCGCAGGCCTATCACCGGTGGATCTACACCAACCTGCGGGCGAATACGCCGTTCCATCATTTCGCCCGGGCACTGCTGGTGGCGAATGGCAGCAACTTTCGTGAGGGCGAGGTGAATTTTTACCGGGCCATGCAGGATCGCAGTCCTCATGGCATTGCGGCCACGGTGGCGTTGACGTTCATGGGTGAGCGTGCTGACAAGTGGCCGAAAAAGAAGCTCGACGCGCTCGCCGGTTTTTTCGCACAGGTGGCTTACAAATCCACTGCGGAGTGGAAGGAGGAGATCGTCTATTTTGATCCAACGGCGGACAAGGATGGACTTGCCAGGACGGCGATGTTTCCGGATGGCACTCATGCCGCCATCAAAACCGGTCTGCATGATCCCCGTGTGGTGTTTGCCGACTGGCTGCTGCGTCCTGAAAATCCCTGGTTCAGCCGCGCCATCTCCAATCGCGTGTGGTCATGGTTGATGGGCCGCGGCGTGGTGGAAGAGCCGGATGATTTTCGTGCGGATAATCCGCCGTCGAATCCGGCCCTGCTTGAGTTGCTTCAGCATGAGTTCATCACCTCGCAGTGCGACCTGAAGCACCTCTTCCGCATCATTCTGAACTCGCAAACTTATCAGATGTCACCCATCCCCGCGCAGGACACCTCGGATGCGGCGGCAAACTTCGCGCACTATCCCCTGAGGCGCATGGAGGCTGAGGTGCTGATCGACGCGCTGAATCAAATCACCGGCACAAAGGAATCTTACAGCAGTCCGATTCCCGAGCCGTTCACCTTCATCCCGGAAAATGTGCGTGCCATTGGTCTCGCGGACGGCAGCATCACCAGTTCATTTTTAGAGTTGTACGGCCGCCCGCCTCGAGACACGGGATTTGAATCCGAGCGCAGTCGCAACACCACCGCCTCACAGCGCATGCATCTGCTGAATTCCACGCATGTGCATCAGAAGCTCAAGGTCTGTCCGCTGGTCACTGGTGCGCATGATGGTGAGCGCGCGCCGCGCGATCTTGCCGGGAAAATATACCTCACGCTGCTCTCGCGTCAGCCAACTGATGAAGAGGTGGCAGAGATCGAAAGCCACGCGAAGGCCACGTATGCCGATTCGCAGAGCCTGGCGGAGGACATCACCTGGGCGCTGATAAATCAGCCTGAGTATTTTTACATTCATTAACCCCAACCAACCCCCATCATGAACGCCCAACTCTTCCAGCCTTCCATGTCCCAGGCGAGGGATGTCGCCCGGCTTACCTCCGCGTTTGGCGGCGTGCCGCTCTCGCGTCGCGATGCGATGCAGCGTTGTTTGTTCGGCTCTGCCGGTTTGCTGCTGATGGAGCCCTTCAGCGTCCAGGCGGAGCAGGCCGCGCCTGAGGGCAGGGCACGCTCAGTGATTCAAATCTGGCTCTGGGGCGGTCCCTGCCACATCGACACTTTTGATCCAAAGCCTGAGGCCGGGCGGGATTATTGCGGCTCTCTGGATGCTCCCATCGAAACCAATGTCAGTGGCATCCGCATCGGCCAGTTGCTGCCTGAGTTGGCAAAACAGGCGGACAAGTATTCGCTCATCCGCAGCATGACGCACGGCAACAATGGTCATGAAACCGCCTCCTATCTCGTCCAGACAGGCCGCTCCTCCGAGCGCGATGTGTTTCCGAGTTTGGGTGCCGTCACCTCCTATTTCAAAGGCTATGATCACGGCTACAAAGGCCTCATCCCGCCCTACATCGTGCTGACGGAGCCGCAGGGCCGCTTTTCCGAGGCGGGCTTTCTCGGGCCTAAGTTCAAGCCCTTTGCCACGGGTGGCGATCCTGCGGCCGGCGTGTTTGCGGTCGAGGGAATCATTGCTCCAGGCATCAGCGAAGAGCGCCAGCATCAGCGGAGGAAATTCCTTCGCAACGTGAACACGCTCGGCGGGGCACTGCCCGGCAATGCCACGCTGAAAACTGTGGTGCAGTCGGAAGATCAGGCCTACGAGATGATTCTCGGCGATGCGGGCAAACTCTTCGATCTCTCGCTTGAAAATGACGCCACGCGCGAGCGCTATGGTCGCAACACCTTTGGTCAATCCTGCCTCATGGCGCGACGCCTGGTCGAAAAGGGCGTGCCTTACATCACCATCAATTACAAAGGCTGGGACACGCACAAACAGCACTTTCAGACCATGAACCGCAAGCTGCCTGAGCTTGATAAAGGCATGGCGGCATTGCTCGCAGACCTTTCTGAACATGGCCTGCTGGAAAGCACCATCGTGTGGTGCGTCGGTGAATTCGGGCGCACACCGAAAGTGCAGACGGAGTCTCCATGGAACGGTGGGCGGCATCACTTCGGCGCTGTATTCTCCTCACTGATCGCCGGTGGTGGTTTCAAGGGAGGGCATGTTATCGGTGCCTCGAATGCGACGGGCGAGGAGGTCAAAGAGCGTCCGGTGTATCCGGCGGATGTCATTGGCAGCATCTACGGCCAGCTCGGCATCGCCGCAGATTCGAAGCTGCCGCACCCGCTTGGCACACCGACTTTTGTGGTGCCGGGTAAAGAAGAAAAAGTGCCGACCGGCGGCCTGCTCGCCGAGATTCTTTAGCATGAGCACTTCTAGTTATTATCCATGCCTCATGATGCTGGCAGCATGCTTGAGCCTTGTCGCGACAGGGCAGGCTCAGCGGGCACCGCGCATTGGTTACATCTATCCGGCTGGAGGGCAGATCAGCACGACGCTTGAGGTATCCATTGGTGGCCAGGGACTCGAGCTGCCAAGCGGTGTGATCATCTCAGGTGCCGGCATTCAGGTGGAGATCCTGGATCATGAAAAGCCGCTCTCGAATCAGGCGGTGAGCGATATCCACGATCTTCTGCGTGAATTGCAGCCTAAGTTTCAGGAAATGCGCGCCGTCGCTGATGCCAAACGCGAGGATCTGCTGAAGACCGTCCGCTATCTTCTGCGCGAAAAGAAGATCACGGAGAAGCAACTGCGCCAGGTTGACGATTTTGAGCGCAAGCGCAACGACCCGAAACGGCAGCAGAACACTCAGATCGCCGAAACGGTTCGCGTGAAAGTCACCATCGCTGAAAACGCGGAACCGGGCATACACTACTGGCGTTTGCGCACGGCATATGGCCTGAGCAATCCCATGCGTTTTGAAGTCGGCCAGCACCGCGAGGTGCGCGAACCGGATGCCAACACATTTGACCTGCTTCGATTTTTAAAGCTGACGCCGAAGAATGAAGTTGTTTCCGTCACTGCAAGGGTGCCGGTTGTATTGCCGGTGACGCTGAACGGCAGTGTCCTGCCGGGTGAGGTGGATGAGTTTTCCTTTCGCGCGAAAAAAAATGATCAGGTTGTCGTGGCGGTTCATGCAAGGCATCTCGTGCCTTACCTTGCCGACGCCGTGCCGGGCTGGTTTCAGGCGGTCGTTTCACTGACCAATCCCGAGGGGTATGAACTTGCTTTCGCCGACGATTATCACTTCGATCCGGACCCCGTGCTCTTTTATAAAATCCCGTATGATGGCGAGTTTCGCATCAACGTGCGCGATTCCATTTACCGGGGTCGTGAGGACTTCGTCTATCGTATCACCGTCGGTGTGCTGCCCTTTCTCACCGGCCTTTCACCACTCGGTGCGCCGGCCGGATCAACCGTGAATATTAACTTTTACGGAGGCAACCTTGGAAGCGATATCAAACGCATCTACAAGGCACCTGAAAAGCCGGGTATGGTTTCCCTTCACGCGATGAATGGCCTTTGGCGTTCCAACTCCATCCCATTCCACATCGACAGCGCACCCGAAGAAACGGAACGTGAACCTAACAACAGTCTTGGTGCCGCAACGTGGGTGAAACCGCCAATGATCGTTAATGGTCGCATCGAAACCCGGGGTGATGCCGATTTTTACCGTCTCAAAGGCCGCGGCAACAAAGAGATGGTCTTTGAAATTTTCGCGCGGCGTCTCGGATCACCCCTCGATTCCAGTTTGACCGTTTTTGATATTGAAGGCAACCAGCTCGGCTTCAATGACGATCATGAGGATCTCACCGCAGGTCTAACAACACATCACGCTGATTCACGCCTGTCAGTCAAACTGCCGGCCGATGGGGAATGCTGCGTGCGCGTGACCGATACGCAAAATCAAGCCGGTCTCAATCTGGCTTACCGGCTTAAAATCACGCAGGCAAAACCCTCTTTTGCACTGCGCGTGACGCCCGCCTCCCTGAATGCCAAGCCTGGATCTGCGGCCCGGCTCACGGTGCATGCGCTGCGTGTGAACGGTTTCGATGGTCCCATCAATCTGACGCTCAAAGGCCCTGCAGGTTTCGAACTCAAGAATGCCACCGTTCCAGCCGGCAAGGAAGTGGCCGAGATCTCGATCACGGTTCCTTCTGCGCCGCCGGAATTGCCCGTGGCACTGATGATACAGGGCGGAGCGGAAATCGATGGACATGCTGTCGTCGAGGACGCTGTTCCGGCGGAAGATATGATGCAGGCTTTCATTTACCGCCACCTTGTGCCCGTTGATGCACTGCTCATTGATGTGCGCACAACGCCGGAAAACCCCAAACCATGATGGAGCCCAAACCCGATATTTGCGGTCGTGCCGGGATCGAAACCCTGGTGAACACTTTCTATGAGCGGGTCCGTGTCGATGAAGTGCTCGGATTCATCTTCGATCAAGTTGCACAAACGAATTGGGAAACACATCTGCCGAAGATGTATGCGTTCTGGGAAACCGTGTTGTTTCGCAGCGGCGGCTATTTGGGCAATCCCATCGCGGCACACGCTAAATTACTCCCGCAGACTGCGATGGGGCGCGCGCAGTTTGATCACTGGCTCTTGCTGTTTAAAGGGACGGTGGATGATCTTTTCGCCGGAGAGAAGGCCACACACATCAAGGGTTGCGCCGAAGACATGGCGAACGTGATATACAGCAAGATCAACGCTGTGCCCGACCCAAGATTTGATCCCGCCAATCTCACGCCCGAGCAGCGGGAGCGGTACGCCCGCTACAAAAAGCCTACAACACCCTAAAACATCGTGAACATCGAAAACACTGCAGCAGACTGGTTGTCCTATCGCCCCGAAATTCGCGTGCTCGACTGCACCATTCGCGATGGAGGGCTGATGAATAATCATCACTTTGAAGACAGGGTGGTGAAGGCTGTTTATGCCGCCTGTACCGCCTCTAAAATTGATTACATGGAGATCGGCTACCGCGCTTCACGCAAGGACATCCAGATGGGCGAGCACGGTTGCTGGAAGTATTGCCTTGAGGAGGACATTCGCCGCATCGTCGGTGACAGCATTGGCGGTCCGAAGCTGTCCATCATGGCCGATGCCGGCAAGTGTGACTACCGCGAGGACATCCCGCCAAAGAAGGACAGCGTCGTCGATCTTGTTCGCGTGGCCTGCTACATCCACCAGATCCCCGCTGCGCTCGACATGCTCAAAGATGCCACCAACAAAGGCTATGAGACCACCGTCAACCTCATGGCTGTGACGACGGTCGGTGATCGTGAACTCAATGACGGGCTCGCCATGCTCGCGCAGTCCGAAGCTCAGGCCATTTATGTCGTGGACAGTTTTGGCGCCCTCTACTGTGAGCAGGTGCGGCGCCTGGTGGCCAAGTACCTCATGTATGCCAGAGCGGAGGGCAAAGAAGTGGGCATCCATGCGCATAACAATCTCCAACTCGCTTATGCCAACACCATTGAAGCCATCATTCTCGGCGCGAACTATCTCGATGCCACCATGGCCGGACTTGGACGAGGCGCAGGCAACTGTCCGATGGAGTTGCTGCTCGGCCTGTTGCGCAATCCGAAGTACAACCTCGTCCCGGTGTTGAAGTGTGTTGAGGAAACGATTGAGCCACTGCGCAAACAATTGGGCTGGGGCTTTGATCTGCCCTACATGATCACCGGGCTCTTTAATCAGCACCCCAGGGCCGCCATCAAATTCAATGCTGCCACCGAACGTGGCGACATCGCCGATTTCTACGAAGCCGTGACGGAGGCGCACTAACGCGATTTACGGGTGGTCGCTTTTTTCACGCTTTTTGATCCACGCCTTGTTTTGCGGAAGACTCCGAGGTGTTGCTTGCTTAAAAACGCATCGACCTGCCCTGCTGCCTCCGTGATCGCGTCATGCAAGGGGCAGAGATTGCCGCTGCCACACCAGTTCGGACCAAAGGGGCACATCGGGCGGATCTCCAGACTCTCGAAGGCGGCGACGATATCGTGCAGTGAAATCTCCTCCGGCGCTCGCGCAAGACGATAGCCGCCAGTGGGGCCCGTCGTGCCGGTGGTGATGCCATGCTGCGAAAGTGTAGCGAGCACTTTGGCGGCCAGCGGCCGGGGTAGTTCACGCGCATCCGCGATCTCAGCGGCGCTAACGCGAGCGGTGTCGTCGTCATACCATTCAGCCAGGTAACTGGCGGCGGCGATGGCTTGTTGGGCAAGTTTTCCGATCTTGAGCATGGAGAGGGGAGCCATTTATAATCCACGCGCGGTGCATTGCCACTGATCGGATGCAGACACGGAGATAAAACAAAATAGGCACACTCAACGCCAGTATCAGGACGGCGTTCACCCTTGAGCAAAGAGTCCTGAAACGACAATCTCTTAAATACAGAAGCAAATGTCTGTAATTAACCAATCACCTCACTGACGCCGTGTTAAGCAAGTCCCAAGCCCGAACATTCTTTCTAGGAGGCACCGGCGTTTTTACCGCTGCATTCCTTGCCCTTACCTTCGACACGCACCGGCGTGTTCCGGCGCAAACTCATGCCGATAAAATCACACCTGCTGTTGTGCGGGGGAAGCACATCTGGGAGGATAACAACTGCATGGGCTGTCACACGCTCTTTGGTGAAGGTGCCTATTATGCGCCCGAGCTGACAAAGACTGTGGAGCGGCGCGGGCCTGAATTTCTGCGCATCTTCCTCAAAGACCCCGAAGCCATGTTTCCAGGTCAGCGCAAGATGGTGAACTACCATTTCACTCCGGACCAGATCGAGGACACCATCGCCTTTCTGGACTGGTGCGGCAAAGTGGATCTCAATGGCTTTCCACCCAAACCGCCTTTGCAAAAGTCCGTGATGCCCGTGGCGGTGCAGCAGATCACGCTCACCTCGACACGCACGGTGCCTCCGATCTTTCAGGAGAAGACCTGCCTCGCCTGCCATTCGCTGCTCGGCAAAGGTGTCCCAACCATGATGATGCCGAACATGAAGGGCGAGGTTATCGCCGTGCCGTCTCTCGATGAGGTGTACAAGCGCAAGTCGAGAAAGGATTTGGTGACGTGGATCACGAATCCGCAGGCCATCAAACCCGGCACACCAATGCCCGCACTCGTGCCGGCCTTTGTCAGTCCGGCGCAAGTGGAGGAGATCGCTGATTTCCTCATGAGCCTTGATCCATCCGCACCGCAGCCTGCCTCAGTGCCGGTAGCTGCACCGAAAGCCAACTAACTCCGCCTCCGTCACGTTATGAAATTTCAAACACAAAAAATAGCCTATTGGTTTTTCGCCTCGGCGATGCTGCTGCTCACTTTGCAGATCGTCTATGGTTTCATCATGGGCTTTGCCCGGATCGGTATGGATGGCCTGCATGAGTGGATACCTTTCAATACCGCGCGTGCGGTGCATACAAATTTGCTGGTCGTCTGGTTGCTCACCGGATTCATGGGCTCCGCCTACTACATCATCCCCGAGGAGGCGAACAGGGAACTCGAATGGCCAAAGCTTGCGTATCTACAGTTGATTTCGCTGCTCCTCGTCGGCGTGGCGGCCATCGTGTGCTATCACTTGAATATCTGGGAGGGTCGCAAGTTTCTCGAGATTCCGCGACCTCTTGATTATCTTGTTGTCGTCAACGTCCTCGTTTTCCTAGCCAACATTGGCGTCACACTCTGGAAGGGCACACAGCACACCACGACCTCCATTGTTCTTTACATGGGCCTGCTGTTTGCCGCGTTGCTGTATTTGCCGGGCATGATCGATTTCGACAATCAGACGCTCGATTCTTTTTATCGCTGGTGGGTGGTGCATCTCTGGGTGGAAGGCGTTTGGGAACTCATCATGGGTGGCATCCTGTGCTTCCTGTTGATCAAGCTTACTGGTGTGGATCGCGAGGTTGTCGAGAAATGGCTCTACATCATTGTCGGTCTCACGTTTCTCTCGGGCATTCTCGGCACCGGCCATCACTACTACTACATTGGCACACCGAAGTACTGGCTTGTCATAGGCGGCATATTCTCCGCCCTGGAGCCTCTGGCCTTCCTCGGAATGGCGCTTTACGCTCTCGCCATGGCAAAAAAAGGTGGCCGCAAGCATCCCAATCGCATCGCTCTGACATGGTCGCTTGGCTGTGCCATCATGTCTTTTGTCGGTGCGGGTTTTCTCGGCATCGCACACACGATTCCTCAGGTGAACATGTACACGCATGGCACACTCATCACGGCGATGCACGGTCATCTGGCTTTCTGGGGTGCCTATGCCATGATCGTGCTGGCGATGATTGCCTACACGCTGCCGCAGATGACGGGACGCAAGCTGTGGGACACGTCGATGGCAAACTGGGCCTTCTGGACCAGCAACATCGGCATGGTTGCGATGACAGGCGCACTGGCTGCTGCAGGCATCACGCAGGTTGTTCTGGAGCGGCGGCTTGGTCTCGATTTTCTTGCAGTACAAAAAGAGATTGAGATGCACTTCGTCGGCATGCTGCTTGGTGCTGCGCTGTTCACGGTCGGGATCACCCTGTTCATCATTACCTTTTTCCGTCACGGATTGCCAAGTGATGAAGCCGTCGGTGCCGACGTGGCTGGCGATACTGCCTGGGCTGCTTCAAAATCCTAAACCACCCGCATGCCTGTCTTTTATCTTCCGCAAGGCCGTGAGGTCGATGTCTGCAAACATGCCTGGGCGGCACAACTGCCGCTCATGGTCAAGGGACCGACAGGTTGCGGAAAGACACGCTTTATTCAGCACATGGCCGAAATGCTGTCCCGCCCGTTGGTGACAGTCTCTTGCAACGAAGACACCTCCGCCACTGACTTGCTCGGCCGCCACCTACTCATCGATGGCGACACGCGTTGGGTCGATGGCCCCGTGACACGCGCTGTGCGTCAGGGCGCCATGCTTTATCTTGATGAGATTGCAGAGGCTCGCGCCGACGCACTTGTTGTCATCCACTCACTCACCGATCATCGCCGTGAACTGTTTCTCGACCGAACCGGCGAGACGTTGCATGCGCCCGATGATTTCATGCTCATCGTCAGTTACAATCCAGGCTACCAGCGCTCCATGCGCGAAATGAAGCCCAGCACCCGTCAGCGCTTTGTCTCCCTGAGCTTTGACTTTCCAAGTGCTGAGAGTGAAGCCCGCATCATCATCGAAGAATCCGGCATCCCTGCTGATGCGGCGAAACGCCTTGTAAACATCGCGCGTAAAGTGCGTTCGCTGCACGAACTTTCACTGCTGGAGTCCGTCTCCACCCGACTGCTTGTTTCGGCAGGCAAACTCATCGCCCGTGAGGTGCCTCCGCGCCTCGCTTGCATCTCTGCCATTGCTGAACCTCTCACGGACGAGCATGAGACCCTCGCGGCGATTCGCCAGATCATTGAGCTCTCCATTTAACCGCCGCCATGCTTGATTGGGAAGAAGGTACATTCATTGGCCTGCGTGCACTTTACCGGCGCATTTTTGTGCGCCCCCAAGAGCGCCGGCGTGCGGTCGTGCGGGCTGGATTGAAGGAGCGCCGCAAGGAGTTGTTCCTGCTCGGTCAGATGATTGCCGGGCGGCATCTGACATTGTTTGAAACCGAACAGAGGTGCCTTGCCATCGACGATCGTGTCTGCCTGCCTAACGAATTCAGCATCGCCGACAGCGCCGAAGTCAATCGTGCCCTGTTTGATTTGAAGACCATCTCTGCCGCGCTCTCTGTGCGTGATGGCTGGCACGCAACGGATGGGGTGACGCTATCGTCCCGTCTCGCCACCTGTGCGTCTGAGTTTCCGTATCTGGCAGCCAAAATCGAAATCGTGCGCAGCGGATTGCCGCCGGAGGCGGATCTCTGGTCACTGCTCGGTGACTTGCCAGCCTCCAGTCCTATCAGTGCTGCCAACCTGACCGACGCAAAAATGCCCTGCGAATCGTCGTCATTCACCATCACAAGTGAGATTGAAGGCAAGGGCCAGACGGACGTCACTGTTCTGCCGATGCAGGATGACGATGGCATTGGTCACGACATGCCGATGCACACGTTTGAGAAAGTCGAAACCGTCGAGGAGTACGATGGTCAGAGCCGCAAGAGCGATGCTGCGGATGATCTCGACGAACACGCGGAGGCCCTTGAGGAAGTGAACATGCGCCATGTCATCCGCAGTAGCGAACGTGCCAGTTCCATCTACCGCGCCGACATCATTCTTGACGGCCTTTCACTCGAAGTCGGTGATGACGCCAAAAGCACAGGGACCCCTTATCCCGAATGGGATTTTAAACGCGGCACCTATCGTCCTAACTGGTGCTTTGTGCAGGAGTTCGCCGCGCAAGTCAGCGATCCCGCATGGCTCGCGCAAGTCACCTCACGCCGCCGTGCGCTCATTCATCGCATGAAGCGTCAATTCGCTTCACTCACCACGGAGTGGTTGCGCATCAAGCGCCAGAACGCGGGGAGCGAGTTCGATATCGATGCCGTTATTGACAGCGAAGTTCGCCGTCGCAGCGGGGGCGCTCCGAATGAATCCTTTTACATCGACACCCATCGCGATTTGCAAGACGTCGCCGCACTGCTGTTGATCGATCTCAGCTATTCCACCGATGCCTGGCTCGATGGTGTGCGCGTGCTCGATACTATTCGTGATTCGGTTTTTTGCGTTGGTGAAGTGCTTGACGAGTTCATCGAAAAATTCGCTGTTTCTGGATTCAGTTCAAACACACGCCGCGCCTGTCATTTTCATCAGATCAAAGGGTTCAACGAATCGTGGACCCAAACGCGCGGACGCCTCGGCGCGGTGCATCCCGGTGGTTACACTCGTATCGGTGCGGCGTTGCGCCATGCGCATGAGATCATCGACCGCCAGAGTGCAAAGAAGAAAATTGTTCTACTCATCACCGATGGCCGCCCCTGCGACTATGACCGTTACGAAGGCAACCATGGAATTCATGATGTGAAGAAAGCCATTGAAACCGGCCACCAGCACGGAATCGCCACCCACGCCTTTGCGATTGAGAAGCGTGCCGCCGAGTATTTCCCCAGGATGTTCACTCAGCATCATTTCGACATCATCCCAACCCCTGAGCGCCTTACCCAAACCATCTGCAAACTGTTTGCCCGTCTGCGCACGGGTTGAATCATTCTGGCACTCCGGTCTATCTGAGGAGATGTATCGATGGTTTATGCTGATGAGCATTCACGCTGACTGAGCACCCATGCGGAAGCACAACCGTCATGGGCCTGGGTGGCCGTTGCGGCAAAGTCGGCCAGATAGCCACGCTCATATTTGGGAGTTGGCCAAGTGTGCGAACGCGTGGAGAGATCAGCGTGCAAGTGGATGGTGCCTTTAAGCAGATCGAACTCGATTTCGTCGCCATCCTGAATGGCGGCGATGGGACCTCCGACCGCTGCTTCCGGAGAGCAATGAATACCCATGACGCCGTGTGAGACCCCTGAGACGCGGCCATCAGAAAGGAAGGCGACTTTACCATCAAGCTCAGGCACGGCCAGTGCGGCACTGGCGACGAGCAGTTCCGGCATTCCTGCTGCGATTGGGCCCACTCCGCGAAGGACGACAAAATGCCCCGGCTTGATGCGGCCCTGTGCTGCGGCATCAGAGACATCTTTGACGCGATCAAAGCAGATGGCCCGACCAGTGAACTGCGGGTTCAATCTGGATGAGACCTTGAAGACCATTCCATGTGGGGCCAAGTTTCCAAAACAGACTTGGAGATCAGCATAATCCTTGTAGGGCTTGCCAAGAGGGGCGATCAGTTCCTGAGCATCAGGCACATCCTGGCAATGCTCCACATTTTCCGCCAGTGTCCGGCCGGTCACTGTCATGCACGAACCATCGAGCAGGCCCGCTTTGAGTAAATGTTTCATCAACATGGCTGTGCCGCCGAGTCGATGCAGATCAGCCATGGTGCCGCGTCCGCGCGGAGCAAAGTTGCAATACACGGGAGTGCGGCGGCAGATGGCCTGCACATCACGAAGGCTGAAATCAACACCCGCCTCATGAGCCAGAGCCAGGATATGCAGCACCCCATTCGTAGAACCTCCCATGGCCGCGATGGCGATCATGGCATTACTAATCGCGGCCTTTGTCAGGATATCACGCGGACGCAGATTCATTTCAAGCAGCCGGCGCATTGCGCTACCCACACGGAGGCAATCACCAGTTTTGGCTTCATCCAGTGAAGGGATGGATGAGGTGTCCGGGAGACTCAAGCCCATTGCCTCCAGCGCGATGCCCCAGGTATTGAAGGATGCGGCGATTCCGCAACCACCTGCTCCGGGACAAGCGGCGCGGATGATCTTCTCCGATTCTTCAAAAGTCATGGTGCCACTGTTGGCCTGTGCTTGGGAATCGTAGGAATCCAAAATAGTGACCGGTCGACCCTGATAACAGCCAGGGAGAATACTGCCGCCATTCACAATCAGGCCGGGACAGTTCATGCGAGCCAGAGCCATTGCAAAGGCCGGGCCATTTTTATCGCAGTGATGCAAGCCGATCATGCCGTCATAGCGATGGGAACTGCAAACCATCTCGGCGCCATTGGCCATCAAGTTGCGCGATACCAATGATGCAGCGCCTCCCTCGTGACCTTGGGTGATGTTGTCGCTGACAGGACTGACACCAAAGGGAAAGCCAATCAATCCAGAATCATGACAACCCTTCTGGATGAGTTTTGCCAACTCATGTGCTCGTAAATTGCAGATATTGCCGTCGAGCAGTGGGGTGGCGATGCCAATCTGGGGCTTGTCAAAATCCGCCTCCTGAAATCCAAGACCCCAGTAGAAGGACTTTACTCCACGCTGCCAACCGTGAGTGAGTGAGTTTGAGTTCCAGTTCAGTTGATTTGCCATAGTGGGGGCGACTGTAGCATTTCAGGCTTGAGCGCCAACGCAAAAACTCCCGATCAGGAGAACTGATCGGGAGTTGGAAAGAAGGAATCAGTAATGATCCCGACGAATTAGAAGCTCACGCCAAGTTTCACGCCGCCAAAGAATTCACTGTCAGTGGCGTTGCCGAAATGGCGGGTTGTGAG
>CAJCCF010000717.1 GCA_903960845.1 uncultured Verrucomicrobiota bacterium
CTGTACGGCAAAGTCAGCGAGACCATCCTGCTCGCGGCGCTGGAATCGACCGATGTGCTCTACATCGGCAAAGTGGAATCCGACAATCCGATTCGCGCTTCTGCAAGAGTGGGCCACCGTGCGCCGTCCTGGAAGACCGCATCGGGTCTGTCCATGCTCTCCTTTCAGCCCGAATCCGTGTTGCAGGACATCATGGGCAGCGCCGTTTTCGCCGGCTCCAGTGAATCGGAATTGCGCGAAAAAGTCGCCGAGGTGAGAAGCCGGGGCTATGCCATTTCGGTCAACGGCACGCGAGTCGGCGTGAGCAGCATTGCAGCGCCGATCTGGAACGGCGAAGCAGCACCTCGGGCCGCGATCTCGGTATCAGGCCCGGCTGAGCGGTTCACGCCCGAGCGAATGGCCGAAGTCGGGATCCTGGTGCTGAACAGCGCCACGCAAGTGTCCGAGAGCCTGGGCTAACAGGCACTCCACGCTTGGCTTGAACATCACCACCCGGGCCCGGGTGTCGAAGAAAACGCACGGGAATTAGGGTAATCCTTAGCTTTCGTTATCGAACATGACATTGCGAAAACGAAAGATGCTTCCTACAATGGGTTTCCACCACTCTGGCGCAGCATGCGGGAAGTCCTATGGATTCAATCAGCTTTTCGGTAGAAGGCCTGCAGGTCTTGATCAGCGGCGGATGCGGGGGCATAGGCGGTGCCTTTGCCAAGGCTTTTCTGGCCCATGGCGCACAGGTCATCGTGACCGACCTGCAAGCCCCTCCTGAGGCCTTGCTCGAGGCCGGCGCCCGCTACGCGCATCTGGATGTGACCAGCGATGAGGCTGTCGAAGCCCTGGCGAAAACCATCGACAGACTCGATGTGCTGATCCATTGCGCCGGCAAGCTGTCGCGCTGGGAAGAGCACAAGCCTGAGGTGTTTCGCAACATTGTCGATATTCACCTGTTTGGCAACGTGCGCCTGGCGGCCGCTTTCCGGCCTCATCTCAAGCAGACACGGGGCTGCATGATCAATATCGCATCGATGTACAGCTATTTTGGAGCCCCCCAGGTACCCGCTTACGCGTCAGCCAAGACAGCCATTGTCGGACTGACCAAATCGCTGGCGCTGGCCTATGCAGAGGACGGCATACGGGTCAATGCCATCGCCCCAGGCTGGATTGCCACCGACATCAGCCGTGGCGGCCGGGAGAACCCGGAATTCAATGAGAAGCTGATGGCCCGTCTGCCGAATAAGCGCTGGGCCGATCCCGAAGAACTGGCAGGAACCGCGTTGTTCCTCGCATCACCGGCGTCATCGCTGATCAACGGCGTGACGATACCGGTTGATGGGGGCTACACGTCGTCCTGATTGGTGTGCAAGCGTAGGCTGTTTTTCAACAATAGGAGATCGATATGAGACATACCCTTGGCGTCCTGGCTTCAGCAGCTGTGTTGTCGTTCAGCAGTGCAGCGGCGGTGGCGCAAGCCTTCAACTGGAAAAAGCACGATGGACAAACGCTCAATCTGCTGCTCAATAACCATCCCTGGTC
>CAJCCF010000718.1 GCA_903960845.1 uncultured Verrucomicrobiota bacterium
CGGGTGGATCAGCCAGCACGCGTGTAAACGAGTGCTCAAGCTCTCACTACCCCGCAAAAAGCGCTCCTGGATGGACGCGATCTTCCGCCAAATCGAGGCCCGACCACCTCCGTTCTGCTACTCCATTGCATAATCCGGGTTTAACTCGCGCGTCTAACGCAGTGTAGTCATTACGGTGAATGCCACACGAACAGCTCGATTGGCTGATCACACTGAGTAAAGAAAGCAACAATAGCAGCGAGAATTTCATTGAGGCGAACATTATTGATCATTCACACTTCGCGCAGCTGGTCATCATCTTCCTGAATGATTTCAGTCGGCGATCGGGTCACTCACCCATGGCGGCTGCTCAGGGCTTGGAGACCAGGAAGGAAACGTTGGCGGTGGCCAGGTGACCTTTGCCATCGCGGACTTCGACGAAGAGCCGCCAGGCTCCAGGCTTGGTGGGAGCTGCAATTTCAGCTTTGCTGCCAGTGGTGTTGAGGATGGCGGATGACTGCGCGGGTGGCTCGGGGTCTTTGCCTTCATTGCTTCTGTTTGCGGCTTCGGCGCGGACGATCCAAGTGTAGGTCAGTGGGTCTGATTCGGCATCATGGGCCAGAACTTCTGCACTGAAATGGGTGCCCGGATTCATCGGCTCATTCACTTGCGGGCATTTGAGTTTGATGAGTTCAGGTGCGCGATTGTCGGGGCCTTTACCGGTCCACATTTCTTCCAGCACATCGACCGCAGCCACTGATTCCTGAGCGCGGGAAAAGAGGCTGAACCAGGTGCCTGTGCCTTCCTGCTTCCAGCCCCACACAAAGGCGTAGCCCCCGCCGCAGCCGTCGCTGTCTTCGATGCTGCGTTTGTACATATCACGGAGTTGCACGGCTTTTTCAGTGCTGGTTTGTTCCCTGGCGGTTCCCCAGGCCGTCCGGGGACTTTCCCATGGGCCTCGGGCACCGAACTCGGTCACGACCCAGGGCCGCGTCCAGCCTAGTTTTTGCAAAGACTCACGCAGTCCTCCGAGAGCCGCATAAGTGTTGATGCCGACGAAATCCAGGTCAGGCACCCATTGATTCACGGCCTGAATCTTCTCTTTGGAAAAACCCGCCACGGCGGTGAAGCACGGGTGCGCGGGATCGGCCGCTTTCGCCGCGACTGCCAGCCGGTTGAGTTGATGCCAAAATGCCTCGTTGCCGCCATCACCTTCGACCTCATTGCCCAGCCCCCAGCAGAGCAGCGCCGGGTGGGCGCGATGTTCAGTGATGGTCTTTAAAACACGCTGCTTTTGCTTTTCACAATCTTCCGGTTTGCGATACGAGAACCAGTTGCATTCGGGCTCCAGCCAGATGCCGAAACAAACGCTCAGACCGAGCTTGTGAGCGCTCTCAAGCAAACCATCCGGCCCGCCCACGCCTCGATCACTCCAGGTGCGGATCGAGTTGCCACCGCGACGCTTCAACTCCTCCAAGGAGCCCGTGCCGCCTGCGCCACGGATGAAGTAGGGCTTGCCTCCGCGCTGCCAGCTGCCTTCCTGGCTGATCTTCACCGGCACCGCCTCAGCGTGCAGATTCAGACCGCCCATCAGGCAAAGGCTGAGAAGCGCAGGAAATGAAAAAGTCGTGTGGCAAACCATGAGCCGAGGCTGCCGTAGGAATCCGAAATGCGCAATCGAAGTCCCGGGGCAGCCTCACTCCACATCAGATCGCCCAGCCTTCGCGGTAAGGTTTGGTGAGGAGCTTGTCGGCGGCTGGATTGTCTTTGAAGGCAAAGGCCTTTGTGTCCCACTCCAGTGTGTGCGGCTTGAGCGGCCGGCCTGTGCGCTGGTCGATCTCACCGATGGCGAGGCGTGTGACGACGTTGCCGAGTTGCACGGTTTCTGCCAGAGGTCCGGCGTAATCAAAACCATCGCTGGTCTTCTCGCCCCCGAGGCAGGCGTCCACCCAGCGGTGCCAGTGGCTCAGGCCCTTCTCTTTCGGGTATTTGAAGCCGGTGAATTTCTCCAGCGGATAAAGTCGCGGTCCGGCCACATGAGCCAGCACCATGTTGCCCTCTTCACCAATGAAGATGGAGCCGCTGCCGGGCAGGTCGAGGTTGTCAGGCATTTTGGCAATCTTCCGGTTAGGCCGCAGACCGCCGTCGGTCCAGGTGACTTTCAGGGTTTTGTCGGCGATGAGTTCATTGCCTGGGAAGACGTATTCGATCTGCTGCGTGGTGGGCCAGATGTACTCATTGATGCCGCTGTTCTCCGCCGTGATGCTGATCGGCGCATTCAATCCAAGCGCGGTGAACACGGGGTCGAGAATGTGGCAGCCAAAGTCACCCAGGGCACCGCCGCCGAAGTCCTGCCAGTCACGCCAGATGAAGGGGTGAAAGCATGGCGCATAGTCGCGCATCGCAGCCACACCGATCCAGAGATCCCAGTTCACATGCTTTGGCACGGGCATGGAGGGAGCTGGAGCCAGTCGCTTGTTGCGCTCATTGCCCGTGACCCCGACCCAGGAGTGAACCTCTTTGATTTTGCCGATGGCACCTTCCTTGATCAGTCGCGTGCCGAGGCGGTATTCCAGGTTTGAGTGGATCTGATTGCCCATCTGCGTGACGACCTTGGCCTTTTCAGCCTCCAGACGCATCTGGCGTGCCTCCCACACCGTGTGCGCCAGGGGTTTCTGGCAGTACACATGCTTGCCGCGGCGCAGGGCATCGATCGCCACCCGCGCGTGCATGTGATCGGGAATGCCGATGTTCACCGCATCAAACTTGTCGCCAAGCTGGGCAAACATTTCCCGGTAATCCGTGAAGTGCGCCACACCGGGCAGATCGGCGTCAACCTTGTCAAAACGCGTGCTGTCGATGTCACAGAAACCCACATACTTCACGGCGGCATGACCGCTGATATTTTTGATGTCACTGAATGCCATCCCGTTCGCGCCGACTGACACGACCTGGAGCTTCGAGTTCGGGTTGGCCGATTTCACTACGGCGGGGAAGGCGACAGCGCTCGCAGCGAGCGAGGCATTTTTCAAAAAGGAGCGTCGGTTGGTGGGCATAGGCTTAAACCTACGCGACTTGGGCTTGCGACCTGTCATTGGGGTTGATGATCAGCGATTGTGCGGCTGTTGACCGCCAAAGTGCTTGACCATGCCTGCCGACAGACGCTAACTGAAAGCTGTTGGAACCATGGCGCGCTGTCTGCGTGTGCTTGGTTTTCTCTTCCCTACCAGCATGGCTTGCGCGTTCTCCATCCTTCCTCCGGTCGGCCGTTCTCTAAACGGGTTGCTGTGGGCCTTGCTGATTTTCATCAGCCCGCTGGCCAGGGCTTTTGACACCGTGGTTCTTGATGCCGGCCATGGCGACTTCGATCGTGGTGCCGCCATTGGTTATGTGTATGAGAAGCATCTGGCCCTGGACACGGCACGGCGCGTTGAGGAGCTTCTGAAAAAGGCCGGACTCAAAGTGGTGATGACACGCTCCCGTGATGTCTTCATTCCTCTTCCTGGTCGCGCATCTGTGGGCAACCGCTATAACAATGCCATCTTTGTCAGCATTCACTACAACTACAACCGTGGCGGCAGCGGCAGCGGTGTGGAGACCTATCACTACTCGACAAAATCCTTCACGCTCGCCGCCTACATCCAGGCTTATCTCGTGCAGCGCACCAGCATGATCAACCGCGGGGTGAAGCACGCCAGCTTCCATGTCATCAGGGAGACGACTCGTAACCCGGCGGTGCTCGTCGAGTGTGGTTTTGTCAGCAACACGACGGACAGGGGGCGCATGATGACCGGCGAGTTTCGCAAACGCATTGCGGAGGGCATTGCTCAGGGCATTGTCTCCTACAATAAAGCAAACTGAGGTCCCATGACATGCTCGTGACTTGCCAGCAGATGCAGGAAATCGAGCAGCGTGCTTTCGGACGCGGCATCAGCGCCGCTGATCTCATGGAGCAGGCGGGCTGTGGCATCGCCCGTGAAGTGCGCTTGTTGTATCCGAAGCCGGGCACGCTCATCCTCTATCTCGGCAGCGGGAACAATGCGGGTGATGCGCTGGTCGCGGCGCGTGAGTTGCAAAAGCATGGTTGGCAGGTGCAGGCCCGCCTGAGCAGCCCTTTGGAAAACCTGAAACCCTTGCCGCGCAGGCACTTCGAGGCCTTTCCAAATTTGCGCCTGCTCGATGCGCCGGCCCGGGCTGACTATCTTGCCCGGCCTTTGGTGCAGTTTGACGGCTTGCTGGGCATCGGTGTCACGGGCGAAATGCGCCCTGCGATCCGCGCTTTGGCGGCAGAGATGAATGCGCTGCGTCACCGGCATCAGGCCTGGACGGTGGCGATGGATATCCCATCCGGTTTGGATGGCGATACGGGGCTGCCTTTTCCTGACTGTGTGCAGGCGGATCTCACGGTGACGGTGGCGTTTGCCAAAAAGGGCCTGGTTGCTGATGCTGCAACATCGTTTGTTGGGCGTCTGTCACTCGTGCCGCTGCGGGATCTGCAGTCGCCGGATGAATGGTTGGACTCCGCGCAACTCCTGACCCCTGAACTCCTGCGATGCTGGTTGCCGCGCCGCGGGTTCGAGTTTCACAAGGGCCAGGCCGGGCGTGTCGGCATCATCGCCGGATCACGGGGTTTTCTCGGTGCGGCGGCTTTGGCCTGTGGTGGCGCTTTGCGCTCCGGCGCGGGTCTGGTGACGCTGCTGGTCAAAGAGGAGATTTATCCACTGCTTGCCGCCCGCGTGTCATCCGAGGTGATGATGAAAATCGTGAAGGATTATCGCGAGGTCTCGGACATGCACTTCGATGCGCTGGCCATCGGGCCGGGGTTGGGCTTCGATCATGAGGCTGAGGTTCTGGAGGTGATCCGTGCGGCAAAGCTGCCTGTGGTGATCGATGCCGATGCCATCACCATGTTGTCGAGATCGAGTGATCCCAACCTTCTTGGTTCGTCCGCTCCCCGCTTACTGACACCGCATCCCGGTGAGATGCTGCGGCTGCTGCCGGATCAAGTCTCCCGCCGCGATTGGGCGGCAAACTGGGCACGCGCTCATCCTGGTCACACCCTTCTTCTCAAAGGTGCACGAACCGTGATCGAGACGGCAGGTCAGCCGACTCTTTACAACACCACCGGCCATCCAGGCATGGCCACCGGTGGCATGGGCGATGTGTTGACAGGCGTGTGCGC
>CAJCCF010000719.1 GCA_903960845.1 uncultured Verrucomicrobiota bacterium
CCATCAAGCCCGCGCCATGCGTGTGCGAGAAGACGACGAGGATTTCATCCTTCGTCACACCGCCGGTCTGCGCCGCTTGAGCGACGAGGTTGGCGTGCTCGGTGGCTCCCATCACGCAATGATCGAGTGCGATCATGATTTGCCGCTCCCCGCCATGCAGCGGCTCAAACACCATGACAGTCGCTCGCAATGGACGATGCACGCCCGTGGCCCGCTCATGCTTCGCCGCTCCCCACATGCGGTGGTAGATGTTCGCAGGTGGCGTGATGTCGCACCAGGCCAGCGCAAAACGGCAGCGGCTTTGTGGTGTGGGGTCGGTGGTGCGTGAAATTGGCGGCATGAGAGATCAAAGGCGTTTTTCAGCTTCAACTTTCAGCGTGCTGGAAATTCCCTCCCTGCTGCAATTATCCATGTCGAGTTTTTCTCAGGCAAACCGTAGTTCAGATGCATTCCCATGTTTCACGCCGAAAAAGTTGCCGCCATTTTGCTCGCTGAACGACTGCCGCTCACGGCATTCATTGCGAGTGTGACGCGGGATTTTCATTTGGCGGAGGATGTGTTCCAGGAGGTGTGTGTGAAGGCGGTGAGCAGGGCGGGGGAGTTTGAGACGGCTGCGCATGTCATGAACTGGGCGCGGCTCAGCGGTAAAAACAGGGCCATCGACATTCTGCGTGCCAGGGATGGCCGTTACGTCGGCCTGAGTGATGAACTGCTCGCGATGCTTGCCGCCGAGTGGCCGGAGCAGGACCGGGCAGATGCCATGCAGGATGCGCTGGGCCATTGCATCGAGCAAATCACGCCGAACAATCGTGAGATGCTGAGGCTGCGTTATTTTGAGCGGCGAAACTGCTCCGATGTGGCCGCGATCATGGGCCGCAAGATCGAAACGGTTTATCAAGCTCTCGCCCGTCTTCATAAAACGCTGGGTGACTGCATGCGCCTTCAAATTCAAAGCGAGACATCCTCATGAATGACATCGACTTCACTGAAAAACTCATGCGATATCAGGACGGTGCGCTCTCAGCCGATGAGACCACTGCGATGGAGCAGGCAATGCTCGATGATCCCTCGAAACGTCAACTCTTCGCTGAAGCGCAGGTGCGCTCCATGGCCCTGCATTATCGTTTTCGTCAGCAGGCTTTTCAAAGTGGCTGCGGCTTCAGCCGCAATTCAGAAAAGACGCGCCGCATCTGGATCACCCGCCCGATTGCCGCGATGGCTGCCGGACTCGTGATCGGCCTCTTCAGCGCCTCGATTGTGTGGGCCATCTCATCACCAAAGGCCACCACGGAGCGATTGTTCTCTCTTCTCAATGGCAGCTTTGATGAAAACCGCGTCGAGGCCGGCTTCCCCCGCCAAACCGGTCTCTGGGGCGGCGATGAAGCCGCCATCAACAATGGCAAGCTCCGCTTCATCGCACCCGGCAGCGACTCGAACAATCCCGGTGCCCAGGCCATGTCCTGCGATGTTTTCCAACTCGTCGATCTCCGCCCTCTGCGCCACACACTGAGCCGGGAAGGCGACTCTGTGCTCGAACTCAGCGCAAGCTTCCTCGACGCACGCCCTTACAACACGAAGCCCTCCGTCACCTTCTTTTGCCAGCTCTACCTCTTTCAGGGCGATCCAACTGTCCTGCACGATTCCTGGCCGCAGAGCATCACGGAAACTCTCGCCAGCGGCAGTGCTCAAGTCACGACGCTTGGCAGGGACACCAAAGGAGCGCGCACCCTCACCGCCAAATGCCTCGTCCCCGCCGAGGCTGATTTCGCCGTCATCCAAATCGCCGCCCGTCCCAACATCCGGCCGGCGAAACTCGACTCACTCTTTGCCGATGACGTGAAGCTCGCGCTCAAAACACAGCCAACCCTGCCGGTGCGCATCGTCCAACGCTGATCATTTGGTTATGCTCCACCGCCTTCTGATCTCTGCCTTTGTCTTATCTCTACGGTGCTTCGTTTCAGCTGCTGAGCCTGCGAAGTTCTTCGAGCAGCACTGTTACGACTGCCATGATCGTGAGACCAGGAAAGGCGGTCTCGATCTGTCGGGCGAGTTGTCCTTTGATCTCTGGATCAAAGTTCACGATGCGGTCGAGCGCGGCGAGATGCCGCCGAAGAAAAAGACGCAGCCTGAAGAGGCTGTGAAGTCAGCGTTTCTTGCCGGGATCGATGCGAGACTCATCGCTGAATCCAAGGCCTCTGATCAAGGGCGGGTGCGGCTTCGGCGCATGACCCGGGTGGAGTTTCAAAACACGCTGCAAGACTTGCTGGCGCTGCCGAGGCTCGATCTCGTGAGCCTGCTGCCGGCGGATGGTCGCGTGGCTGGTTATGACAAGATCGCGGGCGGACTGGATATTTCACCGGGGCATCTCGCTGCGTATGAGGAGGCGGTGGAAAAGGCGCTGGATGCGGCCATCACCACGAGCAGCAGGCCACCGCGAGTGTTCAAGAAGCGCATCTACCCGGCCGGTCTGTTCAAATTCGGCGCAAACCTGCTTCAGGGACAGTTTGTGTTGCTCAAGGACAAGCAACCCGATCCCGCGCTGCCGGTGCGTGGCGGTTTCGAGAACAAAACAGGACACGTGGGCGATGCCGGGCCGGATATGGAGGAGCGGCGCAAGATGCTCGAAGCGGCGAAGGATTCGCAGAGCGCCGTCGGCTTGCTCAACCCGAATCTCGCGGGCTATGAGGCGGCGATGAATGTGTCGCCGATCTATGCGGGGCATTACCGCATGAAGCTGTCGCTCTGGGGTTTTCAGTGGAATCAGGGCAGGCCGGAACCCTGCGCCGAGGCTCAGGCAGCGGTGTTGCGGGCCCATGAAGAAGGCAAGCAGCAGGAAGGCGGGCGACTGCTGAAGCTCTTCACTGCGCCCTCGATGAAATCGAACGAGGCGGAGATCACCGAGTGGCTGGATGCACATGAGAGCATTGTCTTTGATCCCGTGTCGGTGCCGTGGACCGGCTTGCGCGTCGGTCAGGTCGCCGGGCGTGCCGGAAAGCATGTGGGCCCGGGCGTGGCGATTGATTGGTTCGAGATCGAGGGCCCGATCAACAGCGCCTGGCCGCCGGAGAGTCACCATCGTTTGTTTGGCGATCTGCCGATCAAAACCTGGCCAAATGGCAGCGATGTCATTCCGCCGCAGCGCGAAGAGGTGCGCAGCATCGGCGGTTATGTGCCGAGCATGTATCTAGATCTCACGCCACAGGATCGCAAACCGCCACTGGAGACGGTGCAGTCACCGCAGCCCGAGTCGGATGCACGGAAGCTGCTGGCAACGTTTCTGCCGAAAGCGTTTCGTCGTGATGTGTTGCCCGATGAGATCGAGCCTTATGTGGCGCTGCTGAAGTCCCGGCTCAATGCGAAGGATTGCTTCGAGGACGCGATGCGGCGTGTGTATGTCGCCGTGCTCACCTCGCCTGAGTTTTTGTTTCATGCGGTGGATGCAAAGGCATTCACATTGGCTTCACGTTTGTCTTACTGGCTCTGGAACGGCCCGCCGGATGACACCCTGCTTGCCAAAGCCCGCGATGGCTCATTGAATCGGTCCGATGTGCTTCACAGCGAGGTGGATCGCCTGATCGCCGACAAGCGCAGCGGGCGCTTCATTGAAGATTTCACCAATCAATGGCTTGAACTCAGCCGGCTCGACGAAACCACGCCCGATCCGCAGCTTTACCCCGAGTATCGCTTTCTCCTGCATGAAGGCATGGGCGCGGAAACACGGGCGTTCATGCGCGAATTCATTCAGAACGACCTTCCCATCACCGCGCTGCTCAAGCCGGGCTTTGCCATGCTGACGCAGCGTCTCGCCGGGCACTATGGCATCGCGGGCGTGAGCGGTGTGGAGGTGCGTAAAGTGTCACTGCCGCCGGAGAGCGCACGCGGTGGACTTCTTGGTCAGGCCGCCATTCATAAACTCACCGCCAATGGCACCACGACCTCGCCCGTGAAGCGTGGGGTGTGGGTGATGGATCGTCTTCTCAACGATCCTGCGCCACCACCGCCGCCAGGCGTGAGTTTGATCGATCCCGACACGCGCGGCACCACCACCGTGCGTGAACAACTCAACAAACACCGTGCTGACGCCAATTGCGCCGCGTGTCATGCCAGGATCGATGCGCCCGGCTTTGCGTTGGAAGCTTTTGATCCCATTGGTGGTCAGCGCGACCGCTATCGCTCCAATGGCAAAGGCGATGAGCCGCCCGAAAAAGGAAAGACCGCATGGCGCGTGCAATACAAGCTCGGGCCGAAAGTCGATGCGAGCGGACAACTTGCTGATGGCCGTGCTTTCCAGGACATCCACGGTTTGAATCAACTGCTCACCGCCGACGAAGAAAAGCTGGCCAAAGCCTTCGTTGCCCATCTCTCCCGCTACGCCACCGGCACGGACATCAGCTATGCCGACCGCTCATTGATCCGCGAGGTCGTCGCCAAAACAAAAGCCAATCACCATGGCCTTCGTTCACTGATTCACGCTTTGGCAGAAAGTGCACTCCTGTCACTGCGATGAGGCGCTCACGTCTATTGCACCTTTCCCGCCCGCTTCTTTGGCTCAGGAGCGAGGGTCATCTGCGGAGTCACACGAATGCCCATGCGCTTGTAGTAGTCGAGCATCTTGGTTGTGGCCGCGCGGCTGGATTCGAGACCCATGCGCACCATTTCAGTCACGGGTTGAGCGGCGGCTTCCTGGAGGTTGGTCGAAGCAATCATGGCGTTAAGCTGTTTGATGTCGTGAGTGCTGCTGTCTGCGAGAAGCAGATGCGGTGGTTGGGCATTGTCCCACAGCACCCATTCATCCGCAAGCGGCAGGTAATCCTCGATAAAATGCTTTCTGCTGCGGTCGAACCGGCGCCGCACATCCTCGTCAGGAACGTGATGCCCGCCGTGCGCTACACGCAAGGCCACACGATTCACCGCCTGATTCGCCGAACCAATCATGATGTAATGCATGGCGATGCGGTAGCCTTGTTCCTTCGCCTTCGACAGCATCGCTACGTAGGTCTTGCCGCTGAGCGTCGATTCAATCGCAAAGCTTCTCCTGGCTGCCATCAATGCCTTCACTTCCTCAATCAAAATGCGCCCCGCTCGAAACGCCGTTAGAGTCGGATCAAGCGGTGACAATCCACGCGCGATCTCATCCGCATTAAGAAACCGCATGATGCCCATGCGCGGCAACAATTCACGTGCGAGCGTCGTCTTGCCCGCGCCATTGCAACCGCCAATGATGCACAAGGTTGGTTTCATTCGAGGCACCCATGTCACAAACGTTTCCAATATTCAAATCGTCATCCATGAACCGCCGCCACTTCCTCCGCGCCGCAGGCGCTTGTCTTGCCTTGCCGTCCATCGGACGTGCGGCTGATCAACTTCCTTCGAGGCGCCTGCTCGCCATCCATGTGCCGCTGGGAATGATGCCGGCGTTTTTCTTCCCGAAGACTGGCGAGACATCAAGCGCCTACCTCCATCTGCTGGCCGCGCACAAAGGCCACTTCAGCACCTTCGCTGGCATCTCCCACCCCGGGGTGGATGGGAATCATCACGCCGGACAGTGTTTCCTCACCGGAGCGCCGCATCCAGGTCAGCCGACCTTTCGGAACAGCCTGTCACTCGATCAACTTGTCGCTGAAAAGATCGGGCTCGACACGCGATTCCAGTCGCTCGCGGTTTCGGTGCGGAAGGGCGAGCACTATGCGGACTCCATTGCCGTATCGCGTTCAGGTGTCGTTTTGCCCTCAGAGACGAGTGCCGAGAGACTGTATCGCCGCCTTTTCGTCGCTGGCACAACGGAAGAAAAAGCCGCCACGATGCGACGAATCGAGGCGGGTGGCAGCGTGCTCGATCTGATTCTCGACAAGGCCAGGCGCCTCGAAAAAAGCGCTGCACCTCAGGATCGCGAGCGACTTGATCAATACTTCCAAAGCGTGCGTGAACTCGAAGGCCGGCTGCAGCGTAACATTGAGTGGGAAAACCGTCCGAAGCCGAAGGTGGACTACCCGCAGCCCAAGGACATCGCCGATGCGAACGAGGTCATCGCGAGATCGAAGCTCATGTTTGACCTCATCCGCCTCGCCCTGCAGACCGACAGCACGCGGGTGGTCACACTCTCGCTCAGCACCTTCTCCGTTGTCCCGCACGTGCCCGGAGTGAAAAATGAAACGCACGGCCTCACCCATCACGGCAACGAGCCGGAAAAGATCGCTGAACTGCGCAAGATTGAGGAAGCCCAGATGGTCGCCTTTGCCAGCCTGCTGCAGAGCCTTCGCGACGTGAATGAAACCGGCGGCACCCTGCTTGATCACACGCAAGTGCTCTATGGCAGCTGTCTCGGCAACGCGAACTCCCACAGCAATCAGAACCTCCCGCTCATTCTTGCTGGCGGCGGATTCAAACACGGCGGACACCACCGCTTCGACGAGCAAAACAACAAGCCTCTCGCCAACCTTTTCGTCAGCATGCTGCAGCGCCTGGGCATCGAAGTGGATAAGTTTGCGAGCAGCACCGGGTCAATGACGGGAGTGGAGATTTGAAGCGCCACGTATGTCGAGTTTTTGAGGCCTCTTCGTAATCACTGAACATTCACCATGAAAATCAGCCTGCTCCTCACCGCGCTCACCGTCACCACCGCACACGCGATCGACTACGCTCACATCACCGGCGAGCCTCAGAAAACGGGTTGGCCGCTCACCGCGGAGGAACGCGCCTATGTGGTCGATAAACCGGAACATGATCGGCGTCCCGGACGCGAGTCGAACAAGCACCTGCCAAAGCTCTGGCCCATGGTGCCATGCGCGGGCTATTTTGGCGGCGATTCATGGCTGAAGCTGCATGAGGCGCATGTGAAGACGGCGCAGGAAAACAAAGGCCCCATCGACGTGCTGCTCGTCGGCGACAGCATCACCATCCAGTGGGGCGAATCGTGGAAGAAGCACTTCCCGGACCTCAAAGCGGTCAACATCGGCATCGGCGGCGACAAAACGCAGAACGTGCTCTGGCGCCTCGATCACGGCGGTGTCGAAGGCCTCCAACCAAAGGCCATCGTGCTCATGATCGGCAACAACAACATGTTCTTCACCCCCGAGACCGGCATCGAGGCCGCTGCACTCGGCATTCAAACGTGCGTGAAGAACCTGCGCGAGAAATTCCCCGCCGCTGCGATCGTTGTTGCGAAGATTCTGCCCGCGCATGCCCCGGACAATCGCTTCTACGAAGACATCAGGAAAACGAATGCCGCGCTCGATCCGCTGAAGCTCGACAGTGAGCCCAAGGTGAAGGTGCTCGACCTGTGGAGCGACTTCACCAATGCCGATGGCACGATCAAGAAGGACCTCTTCACGCCGGACAACATCCACCTCTCAGCCGCAGGCTACACTGTTTATGCGGAGAAGCTGAAGCCGCTGCTGGAAAACAAGTGACTGAGAAAGGCAGAAGAATGAGGGCAGGGGAATCTCCGAATCTGGTTCTTCCGTCCCCATTCTTCAGTCGAAAATCCGAATCATGAAAAGTCTCCTGTTCGTCATCCTCACCACAGCTGCGTCACTCACCGCCGCCGAGCCATCAAAGCCTAACATTCTCTTCATCATCGCCGATGACCTCGCTACTCGTCTTGGCTGCTATGGCGACAAAGCGGCCATCACGCCAAATCTTGATCGCCTGGCGAGTGAAGGTGTTGTCTTCAACAAAGCCTACTGCCAGGGCGCGGTCTGCACGCCGAGTCGCACTTCGTTCATGCTCGGGCTGAACAACAAGCACGCGCACTCGAATCACTTCATCGAGCATCCCGGCACGATGACGATGGGCCGCTGGTTCCGCGAGCATGGGTATCAAACCTGCGCGATTGGCAAGATTGACCACGACGACCCCAACGACGCCTACACCGATCCGAAAGCCTGGGATGTGCGCGTGAAGCGCGAGGAGATGGTCCCGAAGCTGCCCACACAGAACACCTTCTTCGATGAAGACCTTGGCCAGCAACGGAAACGCGTCTCCCTCATCCGCCTGGCCGATTCCCAGGAAGCCATGGGCGATTGGGTTCGTGCCGAGCGCCTGATACAGTTCTTCGACAAGGAACGTGATACCTCAAAGCCCTTCTTTGCCGCCATTGGTTTTCACACCCCGCATGTGCCTTGGGACAGCATCCGCGCGATTTACGACCAGCACGATCCAGCGAAGTTCACCCCTGAAACCACACCATCCCATGTCACACCCCTGCCGCCCGGTTCGTTGCTGCACGAGCCCGGCATGGAAATGAGCGAGGCCCAACACCGCGAAGGTCTCCGCGCTTACTACGCCGCCGTCACCACGCTCGACCAGCAGATCGGTCGCCTGCTCGATCACCTCCGCGCCAAAGGTCAACTCGACAACACCCTCGTCGTCTTCACCAGTGACCACGGCTATCACCTCGGATGGCGCGGCCAGTGGTGTAAACACAGCATCGATGAGCAAGTCCTGCTCGTCCCGCTCATCGTGCGTCATCCGCAGGGTTCCAGGGGCGCTAAGGCCAATGGCATTGTTGAACTGATCGATTTGTTTCCCAGCTTCTGCGACATCGCCGGAATCCCCGCACCAGACACACTGGATGGCAAAAGTTTTCTCCCTCAGATCAAAGATCCCAAAGCCGAAGGCAAACCCGGCGCCTTCTGCCAATGGGGTAACGGTCGCACTGTTCGCACGCAGCGCTGGCGTCTCACCGAGCGCCGGGATGGCAGCTCTGAGCTCTACGATCACAGCACCGATGAGGCGGAATATTTCAATGTCATCGCCAACCCCGATCATGTGGCGCTGGTGAAGCGCCTGCATGCGATGCTGCAACAAGAGTTCGGGAATTTGGCGAAAGCTCCTGCGGGGAAGCCAAAGGCGAAGTGATCAGCCGCGGACTGAGAGCTCTGTCTCTACGTTGACCCGCGACTTTGGCTCTCGCATTCTCGGCAGGGTGAATCGCATGATCCTCCATGAGCTGCATAGCGTGGACTGACGCCACACCTGTGGCGTGGTCGTGCCCCAGGGTAAGGCTGCTGTGCTTTGCCGTCTGCAGCAGGGTTCGGATATGGCGCAGGCGCCCTTCTTTGCAGCAGCGCTGGTCTTGAGGGGATCGGGTTGACTGCCGTTGGGGTTTGATTGCCCATAGCATCACGAGCATTGCGAAAATAGTTGGTTGCGAAAACGAAGAAAAGCCGGGTTACGGGGGTATTTTCTGCACATGCGTTTTTTCTTTCACCCCTGGTTCCTTGGGCTTGCCGCGCTCCATCTCAGCGCGGCGAGTGCCTGGGCTGCGGACGTGTTCCGCGACCAGGTGGAGCCGATCCTGCGCCGGCGCTGCTATGAGTGCCATTCGCATGCGGGCAAGATCAAGGGTGGTCTGGCGCTGGACTCACGCTCGGGCTGGGAAAAGGGTGGCGAAAGCGGTCCTGCGCTGGTTCCCGGCGCGGTGGAGAAAAGCCGGCTCATCAAGGCGGTGCGTTACGCGAATCCTGACCTCGAAATGCCACCGAAGGCGAAGGTGCCCGCCAGTGAGATTGCGATTCTCGAACAATGGGTGGCGGCTGGCGCACCCGATCCGCGTGAGGCGGTGGCGGTTGTGACAAAAAAAGGCGTCGATCTGGACGCCGGACGCCGGCACTGGGCCTACCAGCCGGTGCGTGCTGCCGCGCCATCGCCGGTTCGCGACCGTGCCTGGCCGCTGAACGAAGTGGATGCCTTTCTTTTGGTTAAACTGGAGTCCGCTGGACTGAAGCCAGTTGCTGAGGCGGATGCGCACACCTGGCTGCGGAGGGTCACGTTTGATCTCACCGGCCTGCCGCCGACTGAGGCGGAGATTGCCGCGTTTGTCGCGGATCAGTCACCCCAGTCGCACGAGCGGGTGGTGGATCAATTGCTCGGCTCGCGTGCTTATGGCGAGCGTTGGGCGCGGCATTGGCTGGACCTCGTGGGCTACGCGGAACAGATCGGCACCGAGGGGAAAATCTTCGCCGAGCATGCCTGGCGCTACCGGGATTACCTCATCGAGTCCTTTCGCGCGGACAAACCCTTCGACCGCTTCATTCGCGAGCAGATCGCCGGTGACCTGCTTCCTGCCGATTCGCCGGAGGTGCGGCGTGAGCAATTGATCGCAACGGGTTTTCTCGTGCTTGGCGATGTGGATATCAACGCGATCGACAAGCTCAAGATGGAACTCGATTTTGTGGACAGTCAGGTCAGCAAGGTGGGCACCGCCTTTCTCGGCATGACGCTTGGTTGCGTGCGCTGTCACGACCACAAGTTCGACACCATCGGCCAGCAGGACTACTACGGTCTTGCGGGCATGTTCCGCAGCACGAAGACCACCTTCAAAACTCAGCACGGCATCTGGAGCAACGTCAATCGGATGCCGCTGCCGGAACTGGCGGAGGACCGGGCTGCGGCGAGCGAGCACGAGAAGAGGCTGGTCGGCTGGAGACAGGAAAAACAGAAACTGGCGGCAGACTTGAAGACGCTCGGGGACAAGCCGGACGCCGATAACAAAAAGCGCCGCGCCGAGCTGGCCGCACAGATCAAGACGCTGGATGATCGCATCGCCCACGGCGAATATTTTCATGCCGGCAAGCCGCAGGCCCTCGCGGTGACGGATGTGGCGCAGCCTGCTGACATGCGCCTAACCATCCGTGGTAATCCGTATGCGATGGGTGACACGATGCCGCGCGGGTTCGTGCGCGTGGCGATGTGGGGCCCGCAGCCGCCAATCCCCGCCAGGCAAAGTGGCCGCCTGCAACTGGCCGACTGGATCGCGGACGCGCGCAATCCGCTCACGGCCCGCATCGCGGTGAACCGTGTGTGGCAGAAGCTCTTTGGTGAGGGGCTGGTGCGCAGCGTGGATTATTTCGGCACCCGTGGCGAGAGGCCGAGCCATCCGGATTTGCTCGATTACCTCGCGGATCGCTTTGTGAAGGAAGGCTGGTCGCAAAAAAAGCTCATCCGCCTGCTGGCACTTAGCCGCGCTTACCGTCTTTCGAGCGGGCAGGCTCCAGCAGATTCAGAAAACAATACATCCCAATCTGTGGGAAAACATTCCCTCGACCCCGAAAACCGCCTGCTCTGGCGCATGAACCGCCAGCGGCTCGATGCCGAGTCCATCCGCGATGCGATGCTTGTGGCCAGCGGACGTCTTGCCGCGCCCGCCGGAGGTTCTGGCCTGCCGCTGGAGTTTCCCGAGAACATCAGCGGACTCCCCATCACACCCAAGAGCAACCACCCGCAGTTCAGCATCAAAACAGAGCGGTCTTCACAGAATTACGAGCGCACGCTTTACCTGCCGGTCGTCCGCACCGGCACGCAACCGGGCACGGCACGCCTGCGCGACATCTTCGATTTCCCTCAGCCCGCGCAGATCACGAGCAAGCGCAACGAGACCACGGTGCCTACGCAGTCGCTTTACCTGCTCAATGCGGAATTGATCCGCCAGCGCGCCGCCGATCTCGCGGGCGACCTGCTCGCCACTGCAGGCAGCGACACCTCGCGCATCGAGCGGCTTTGGCTGCGTGTTTTGAATCGTCCGGTCACCGCGGCGGAGCAGGCCGATGCGCACTTGTTTCTTAAAGACGCAGACGTCGGTGCAGCTGCGCCCAAAGCGTGGATCGAGTTGGCCCGGGCCTTGTTTGGCACCAATGAGTTTCTGCTTCGCTATTGAATTGAATCTGTCATGAACGCCCCGTCATCGCCTCTATCCCGCCGCGCCTGGCTGCGTCACTCCAGCGCCGGATTCGGCGCGCTGGCCCTGCATGGTTTGCTGCACGGCGCAGCGAACCCGCTCACCCAGCGTCCGCCGAGGCTTCAGGCAAAGGCCAAGCGCGTCATCTTCCTCTTCATGTCGGGCGGGCCCTCGCAGATGGACCTCTTCGATCCAAAGCCGCTCATCCAGCAAAAGCACGGTCAGAGCGTCTCCGCTCCGCTGCCGGAAAAGGACAAGCATGAGAGTACGGAAAAGCTTCTCGCGCTCGGCACCGACATTCCGGTGCGGCCTCGCGGGCAATCAGGCGTCACCATCTCCGATCTGCTGCCGCACACTGCCGGCATCGCGGATGATCTGTGTCTGCTGCGCGCCGTGCATGCTGATAACAATCAGCACGGACCCGCCGCTCTCCAGTTTCATACCGGCGCCATCGCCGAGGCCCGGCCCTCCATGGGTTCGTGGATCAGTTATGGCCTTGGCACCGAAAATCAGAGCCTGCCCGGCTTTCTGACCATTCATCCCGGCATCGATACCCGTCTCTACGGATCGTCGTTTCTGCCTGCCGCGCATCAGGGCACGCCCGTCATTCTCCCGGCCAAAGAAAGCGATCCCGCCATCGATTTCCTCACCGCCGCCGCCACGGACTCCGCCACGCAGCGCCGCCGTTTCGATTTCATCCAGCGCATGAACCGCCGCCTGCTCGATCGCGATGCCGCCGACGCCCGCCTCGAAGGCATGGTCCACAGTCTGGAGACTGCTTTCCGCATGCAGACCGCCACGCCGGAGTTGGTGGATCTTTCCAAAGAAACCGAGGCCACCAAGAAGCTCTACGGCATCGGCGGAAAGACATCGGACAAAAACGGTCGCGCCTGCCTGCTTGCCCGGCGTCTCAGCGAGGCCGGCGTGCGCTTCGTGCAGGTGACCATGGACGGCTGGGATCACCACGGCGACATCCGTGGAAATCTGCCCAAAGCCTGTGCCGCCACCGACCAGCCCTGCGCCGGATTGATCCACGATCTGAAATCACGCGGCCTGCTCGATGAGACCCTTGTGGTGTGGAGCGGCGAGTTTGGCCGCACTCCATGGAGCCAGGATCTCAGCGGCACCTCGCCCATCGAAAAACACGGCCGCGAGCACCAGCCCGACAGCTTCTGCTCGTGGATGGCCGGCGGCGGCGTGAAAGGTGGCCTCATGCACGGCGAGACCGACGAGTTCG
>CAJCCF010000720.1 GCA_903960845.1 uncultured Verrucomicrobiota bacterium
GTCATGGCGATGCCCATGCCGCCGCCGATGCAGAGGCTGGCGATGCCGCGCGTGTGTATCCGTCATTCCTAGCACCGTGGATTGGTCGTAGCTGGTAAGAGGCGGAGTCCTAAACTGGGGCTCTTATGGATGCAGACGGACCAACGACGATTTTGAAGCGTGATGCGCTCGGGAGGGTGACTTTGCCGCGTGAGCAACGGGCGGCATCATGCAGGCGTTTGGGAATTATGTCCGTCACCTGCCAGGCACCGTCACTGAAGCCAACGGAGTGGTGCACAGGCATCACCTTGGATCCATCTGCGGCGAAGCGCAGAGGCCTGTGAATGCAGGCTGAGACACAACTCAACCGCCTTCCATTCCCATTTCCGGAAGGTTCAGCGATTCAACCGCCGCTAACGATCACTGCAATCCGCTGCGAAAATCCGCTGCGATGGCGCGTAGGTTTGCCATGATGAATTTGAAGCTCCGAACTTCCATTGCCCTGAGCTATGCCGCCTGCGCGGCTGTGATGCTTGCCAGTCCATGCCTCGCGGCTGAGGCGGTGCGTCCTTTGAGTTTCGTCAATGATATCCAGCCCATCCTCACCAAGGCGGGGTGCAATGCGGGTGCCTGCCATGCAAAAGCGATCACGGGTCAGCGCGGTTTCCGGCTTTCCGTTCTCGGCTTCGAACCGGAAGAGGATTATGAGGCCATCGTGAAGCAGGGGAAGGGGCGGCGTGTGTTCCCGCCGGCACCGGGGGACAGTCTGCTGATCACCAAGGCTGCCGCCATCGTCCCGCATACGGGTGGAAAGAAGATTGAGCCCGGCTCAGAATCCTACAAGACGCTGGTGCGCTGGATCGCGGAGGGCATGAACTACACGGCGCCGAATGAAGCAAAGATCTCCGGCATTGAGGTGGAGCCAAAGCGGCAGACGATGAAGGCCAAAACCACCCAGCAGCTCAAGGTGACGGCCCGCTACTCCGATGGCAGCACGCGTGATGTCACGCGCATGGCGCTCTATGAGGCCAATGACAAGAACATGGCTGACGCGAGCGCTGATGGTCTTGTCCAAACCTCCGACATCCCAGGCAACGTGGCTGTGATGGTGCGCTATTCGGGGCTGGTTTCCGTTTGCAGCGTGTCGATTCCACTTGGCGCGCCGGTGGAGTCGCTGCCGCCTTCGAAGAATTTCATCGACGACCTGGTGTTCGCGAACCTGAAACAGATCGGCGTGCCACCTTCACCGATCTGCGATGACTCCTCTTTTCTCCGCCGTGTTTCGCTCGACATCGGCGGGCGTCTTCCGACATCGGAGGAAACGAAGGCCTTCCTTGCCAGCAAGGAGCCGGACAAGCGTGATCGCGCCATTGAAGCCCTGCTCAACAGCCCGGATTACGCCGATTACTTCGCAAACAAATGGACCGCCCTGCTGAAAAACAAGCGCGATGCGGCCTCCGACATCACGGCCAATTTCGCCTTCCACGCCTGGATGCGCGACAGCCTGCTTGCGAACACACACTACGACCAGATCGTGCGCCAGATCCTGGCCTCCACGGGCACCATCGTGTCGAACCCGCCGGTCGCGTGGTACAAGCGCGTGAAGGAGCCGACGGCGCAGTTGGAAGACGTGGCGCAGCTCTTTCTCGGCGTGCGCATGCAGTGCGCGCAGTGCCACCACCACCCCTTCGAGCGCTGGAGCCAGGCGGAGTATTACAACCTCGCCGCTTTCTTCAGCCAGATCGGTCGCAAGCCTACCTCGGTCGCCGGAGAAGAACTCATTTTCCACAAACGCGGCATCGCACAGACCGAACACCGCAAAACCCGCGTCATGCTGAAGCCTGCCGGTCTCGGCCAGGCACCGCTCGACATCCCGGCGGACGAGGATCCGCGCCTGAAACTCGTCGACTGGATGGCGGACAAATCGAATCCGTTTTTTGCGAAGTCGCTGGTGAACCGCTATTGGAAGCACTTCTTCAAACGCGGTCTCATCGAGCCAGAGGACGACATCCGCGACACGAATCCGGCGACCAATCCGGAACTGCTCGACGCGCTGGCAAAGCACTTCATCGACAGCGGGTTCGATTTGAAATCCGTGGTGCGGGCCATCACCCAGAGCCACACCTACCAGCTCAGCTCAACGCCAAACGAATACAACAGCGTCGACCGTCAGGCCTTCTCCCACTTCTATCCGAAGCGCATGCAGGCTGAGGTGCTGCTCGACTCCATCGACATGGTCGCCGGCACGAAGTCCGACTTCGCCGATCTCCCGGTCGGCACCCGCGCCATCTCGCTGCCTGACAACAGCTACACCCGTTCATCACCATTTCTCAAAGTCTTCGGCCGTCCGGACAATGCGAGCGTTTGTGAGTGTGAGCGCGTGCAGAGCGCCAGCCTTGCCCAGAGTTTGCACCTGATGAACGCCGCCGATGTGAAGGCCAAGCTCACCTCCAACACCGGCCGCGCCGAGCAGCTCAGCAAAGCCGAGATGCCCGAGCCGAAACGCATCCGCGAGCTCTACCTCGCCGCCTTCTCCCGCGAGCCCAGCGCCGATGAAGTGCGCATCAGCGAAACCCACATCGCCAAGCCGCGCGCTGACGCCCTGGGCAAGCCGCTCGACTCCCAGCGCGCCAAGCGCAACGGCTACGAAGACCTGCTCTGGGCGCTCATGAACACGAAAGAGTTTCTCTACAATCACTAAGACCATGCATCCGAAATTAACTCTCCTCATCGCCTGCGGCATTGCCTTTGCCGCGACCGCTTTTTCCCAGCAGGTCACGCTGCCATTGCCCCGTCTGCTCACGATGATGCCGATGGGCGGTCAGGCGGGCACGGCGGTTGAGGTCACCATCACGGGTGAAAACACGGAGGACATCACGGAACTGCTTTTCTCGACACCGAAGATCACGGCAAAGCCGGTGGCCGGCACGGAGAACAAGTTCACGATCAGCATCGCCGCGGACGTGTCTCCGGGAGTGTATGATGCACGGGTGATGTCGCGGCTCGGTGTGTCGTCGGCCCGGGGGTTTTCGGTGGGCAAGCTGTCCGAGGTGACGCGCGTGAAAGCCAACAACACGCCGGAGACGGCGATGGCGCTGCCAGCGAACACGGTCTGCAATGCTGTGATGACCAAGCGCGCGGTGGATTTTTATTCATTCCAAGGCGTGAAGGGCAAGCGTGTGGCGGTGGATTGCGCCGCGATTGGCATTGATTCACGGCTGAAGCCGGTGCTCGTCCTGGCGGATGCGCAGGGACGCGATTTGCTGGTGAACCGCACCGGTGGGGTGATCGATTTCACGCCGCCTGCTGACGGCGTGTATTTGATCAAGGTGAACGACCTTACCTTCCAGGGTGGTGAGCGGCACTTCTACCGCCTCGCCTTGCAGGAAGTGGCTGGCAAAGGGCCTGCTCCAAGGCAGGCGCAGACGGCGACTGTGAGCACTATGTCCTGGCCGCCTGCTGGTCTCGCGGCAACCGCGAAGGCAAACGAAACCGAGCCCAACAACCAACCGGCCGAAGCACAGAAAATCACGCTGCCATGCGACATCGCGGGCAGTTACTTCCCGGCGGCCGATGTCGACACCTACGAGTTCACCGCGAAAAAGGGTGAGACCTGGTGGGTCGAAGTGGCCTCGGAACGTCTCGGACTGAATACGGATTCATTCGTGCTCTTGCAGCAGGTGAAGAAGACCGGTGACAAGGAGACCCTGACTGATGTGGCTGAGCTTTATGACATTGCCCCGCCAATGAAAGTCACAAGCAACGGCTACTCTTATGATGGCCCGGTTTATGATGCCGGATCTCCCGATGTGATGGGCAAGGTCGAGATCAAGGAGGACGGCGTGTACCGTCTGCAAGTTCGCGACCTGTTTGGCGGCACGCGCAATGATGCCGGCAATGTTTACCGTCTCATCGTCCGGCAGGCCGCACCCGATTTCGCCCTCGCCTCATGGGCTGTCCACATGACGCTGCGCAATGGTGACCGCTCGGCTCTCTCCAAACCTCTGGCCTTGCGTGCGGGCAACACGATGGCCTTTGAGGTCGCGGTGATTCGTCGTGACGGTTTTGATGGCGAGATCGAGGTGGGCATGGAAGGCCTGCCTCCCGGCGTGACGGCGGGCGGTTTGAAAATCGCCAAAGGCAAATCCTATGGCCACATGATCATCAGTGCCGCAGGAGATGCCAAGCGCGCGTTCTCCATCGCAAAAATGTTTGGCCGCGCCACCATCAATGGTGCCACCATCACCCATCCCTGCCGTGTGGCATCGGTGGAGTGGCCGGTGAAAGACGCCACGGGAGACATTCCCAGCCCGCGTCTCATGGATGACATTCCGGTGACAGTGAGCGACTCCGAACCGGCACCGATCACCATTGCCGCGAGCGAAAACAAAGTGTGGGAGGCCAAGGCTGGCGAGACGCTCAAAATCCCGCTCAAGATCACCTGGCGCAATGAATTCAACGGCACCTCGATCAAGCTCAAAGCCTATGGCGCCGGGTTTGAAGGCGTGAAGGAATTTGATCTTCCCGTCAAGGCCGCCGCGCAGGAAGCGGTGATTGATCTTGCTGCCTTGAAGACTCCGCCGGGCGATTACACACTGGCCTTTTACGGGATCGGCATCTGCAAATACAGCTACAATCCCGCCGCGGTGCCGCTGGCTGAAGCCGCCCAAAAGAAAGCCGAGCAAATCGCCATCACCGCCGCTGCTGAAGCCAAAAAGATTGCCGCCACCGACGCCGCCGCTGCCAAAGCCGCCGCCGAAAAGCAAAAGCAGGCCGAGGCCGCCATGGCCGCCGCCACCACCCGCATGAAAGCCCTATCATCCGCAGCGGCGCCTGCAGACACGGTGGACATCTTCGTCTCCGAGCCGATTCGTATCTCCGTGAAGGCCGCCACGGGCGCCGTCGCGACAACTAAGAAATGAAGGTTTTCGCCCAGCGATCCGCAGCCCGAAGGCTCCAGACGGGATCCGGAATCAGCATGCGTACCCAAAGACTTTCTCTCGCCTTTGGCCTGATGGTTTTTTGGCTGGCCGCTTCGAGTTTCTCCCAGCAAGTCTGTCTTCCCGCACCGCGACTGCTCACGGTGATGCCGATGGGTGGACAGATCGGCACAAGTGTTGAGGTCACCATCACGGGAGAAAACCTGGAGGACGTGAGCGCCCTGCTTTTTTCGACGCCCAAGATCACCGCGAAGCCGGTCATCGGAGCGGACGGGAAGCCCGTGGATAACAAATTCCTCGTCACCATTGCGGCGGATGCGCCTGCGGGTGTGCATGACGCGAGAGTGCTGTCGCGTCTCGGCATTTCAGCCGCGCGAGCTTTTTCGGCGGGCAGTCTGGCTGAGGTTGTCCGCAGTCAGCCTAACAACTCGGTTGAAACCGCCATGGCGCTGAAACTAAACTCCGTTTGCAACGCGGTGACGACCAGCCGGCAGATGGATTTCTATTCGTTCCAGGCGGTGAAGGGCAGGCGTGTCGCTGTGGATTGTGCCGCGAAGGGGATCGACTCCAAACTTACCGCAGTGGTGATTGTTGCCGACGCCCAAGGGCGTGATTTGGTGGCGAATCGCACGGGCGGAGCGCTCGATTTCACCGCGCCTGCGGATGGCACGTATTTGATCAAGCTGCACAGTCTCACCTTTCAGGGCGGGGCTCAGTATTTTTACAGACTGGCACTGCAGGAGGTTCCGGCCAATGGCCCCGTGCCGCGTCAGCCAGTCACGGCGGCGGTGAGCTCCATGTCCTGGCCGCCGGAAGGTTTGACCGCAACGGCGCAGGCGAATGAAACGGAGCCAAACAATCAGCCCGCACAGGCACAGAAGATTACGCTGCCTTGTGACATCGCTGGCAGCTTCTTCCCGGCGGCCGATGTCGACAGCTTTGAGTTCTCAGCAAAGAAGGGTGAGGTCTGGTGGGTGGAGGTTGGCTCCGAGCGGCTCGGTCTGCCCACGGATCCGTTCGTTCTCGTGCAGCGTGTCACGAGGACAGACGGCAGGGAGAAGCTCACGGATGTGGCCGAACTGCATGACATTTTAAGCCCGATCAAGGCCGGCGTTTACGTTCCCGCCTCCTCCTATGACGGCCCGCCCTATGAGGCCGGATCACCCGACGTGCTGGGCAAAGTCGAGATCAAGGAAGATGGCGTGTATCGCCTGCAACTGCGGGATTTGTTCGGCGGCACGCGCAGTGACGCGGGCAATGTTTACCGACTTATGGTTAGGCGGGCGGCGCAGGACTTCAAGCTCGCCGCCTGGGCCGCGCACATGTCTGTGCGCCAAAATGATTTCGGCACCATCTCCAAACCCGTCGCTTTGCGCGCCGGCGTAACGATGGCGTTCGAGGTGGTTGTCGTGAGACGCGACGGCTTTGATGGCGACATCGAACTTGGCATGGAAGGCCTGCCTCCGGGCGTGACTGCAAGCGGTTTGAAGATCCCGGCGGGCAAGGTGCAGGGCATGATATTCATCAGCGCTGACGCGAATGCCAAATCCGCGTTCTCAATCGCGAAAATGTTTGGCCGAGCCAGCATCAACGGCACCACCATCACGTGTCCGTGCCGCCTCGCTTCCATGGAATGGCCTGTGGAATACGCTCCGAGTGAATTCCCGAAATCCCGACTTGTGGCTGACGTGCCGGTGTCGGTGACTGACTCAGAGAAGGCAGCCATCACCATGGCGGCGAGCGAAAACAAGGTCTGGGAGGCCAAGGCGGGAGAGACTTTGAAGATCCCGTTCAAGATCACGTGGAGAAACGAGTTCAACGGCAGTTCCGTCAAGTTCAAGGCCTACGGGACCTTTTTTGGAGGCATCAAGGAGATCGATGTGCCAATCAAAGCCGCCACGGCCGAAGCGGTGGTTGATCTCGCTGCTTTAAAGACGCCACCCGGCGACTACACACTCGCGTTTAAGGGCATCGGCATCACCAAATACCACCCCAGTCAGACCGCGCTGAAGATCGCGGGAGAGAAGCAAAAGAAAGCCGCTCAGGAAGTCGCCGCACTCGCTGCCGCCGCCAAAGTCCTTGGTGCCAAAGCCACCACCGCGCCTGCCGGCGGGAAAGCCGAGGCCGCCAGCGCTGCGAAGATCGCCGTTGGCAAACAAAAGCTGGCTGAAGCGGCCATGGCCGAAGCCGACAAGCAATTGAAGGCCGCCACTGCCGCTGCCGCACCAAAGGATATTCTCGAAATCCTCGTTTCGGAGCCAGTCCGGATTTCCGTGAAGGCCGCACAAGTCGCCGTGGCCGAGCGGGTGAAGAAGTGAATGAGCCGCGCCAACCTGGAAAGCGGTCAGATTTCATCTCCGGCATGCCCTCTGCCGTTGAATTTTAGACAGTTCACTCCAGTCGGTTCGTTCTGTGTCACGCCACTCATGCGCTGCCGAATCATTCATGCCCTCGTCTTTGTCTGCACAGGAATCCTGGCGGCCGATGTCGTGCCGGCTGGACCGGAGCGCACCACTCTTGGCGATCTGTTGAAAGTGCAACAGTCCGTGCAAGGCCTGTTGCCAAAGCTGCGGCCTGCGGTTGTCGCCATTCAAACGCATGATGGCACAGCCAGCGGCGTGATCATCACGCAAGATGGGCTCATCCTGACGGCCGCGCATGTCGCCGAGAAACCGGGGCGGGAGATGCGGGTGGTGCTCGATGACGGCAAGGTCGTGAAGGCCGTCACACTGGGACTCGACAAGACAACCGACGCCGCGCTGATGCAGCTCCGTGACAGCGGCGCCAAGTGGCCTTTTGTGAAAGTGAACCGGGAAGTGGTCAAGGCACAGCCAGGCGTGTGGTGCATCGCGCTCGGCCATCCGGGCGGGTTTGACAAGCAGCGCGGGGTGGTGCTGCGCGTGGGAAAAATCGTCAGGCAGACAGCCAACTCGCTGCAAACCGACTGCGTGCTCATGGGGGGCGACTCCGGCGGACCGCTTTTCAATCTTGCCGGCGAGGTCATCGGCATTCACAGCCAGATCTGGGAGGATCGGGATCAGAACATGCATGTCTCCATGGCTCCCTTTTTCCGTTCCTGGGATGACATGAAAATGAGCCGGATCATCCGTGTCTGGGGCACTGGAAGCGGCGGCTATCTCGGCGTGAATCTCGGACCTGCCGACGTCTCGCCCGTCCGGATTTTGCAGGTCAACAAGGGCTCTGCCGCCGAGCGGGCGCGCCTAATCAAAGATGATCAAATCGTGGCGCTTGATGGTGAGGCGGTGCAGGCCGTCAGCCAGTTTCAAAATGCTGTCCGGGCACGCCCCGCCGGCACGGAAATTCGGCTGCGCATCCAGCGCGGCGCGGAGACTCTCGAGATCAAAGCCACGCTCACACCGCCGCCGAAGGAGGATGCGGGATGAGGCTGCGTCTTCTGTTTTTCATGGCGCTTCAGGCCGGATTCATTCAAGCCGCGCCGCGTGCACCGCTCGCGCCGGCTGAGCGAACCAACGGCATTCAAACGGTTGCCGCGCTGGATGGCATCGCGCCTCAGGCGAAAGACTGTGTGGCGCTTATTTACAACCAAAAGGACAGGGTCATGACCACGGCAACGTGGGTGGCCCAGGATGGTTACTTCCTGACCAAGGCGAGTGACGCAACGATGCTGGAAAAAGCGCGCATCCGCTGGGGTGACAAGCAGACGGCAGCCATTCGGGTGATCCACCGCTCCGTCGCCCACGATCTCCTGCTCGCTCAGGCTGTGGGCGTGACGGGGGTGAAGCCTGTGACCTTTGACAGTGAGCCCAAAAAGATCGCCTACGGCCAGTGGCTGGCCGCGCCTGCCACTGGCGGCAAGGAAGTCAGGATCGGCGTCATGAGCGCGCAGCGCCGCCGCATCCCCGGTGACGGGGCGGCCATGGGTGTGAGGATGGATGAAAAGTCCAGCAAGGGCGGGGGAGTCCGCATTGTCAGCATCGCAGAAGACAGTCCCGCCGCCGCAGCAGGGCTGAGGAAGGACGACGTACTCATCGAGCTTGCCGGTCAGCATCTGGACGAGTTCAATCGCGTTCGTGAGATCATTCGCGATTTCCAGCCCGGCGAGCAGATCGAGGTGAAGTACCGCCGCGCGGACAAGATGCTCAGCGCGCAGGTGCGCCTGGCCAGCCGCACCAAGATCCTGCAAAACTGGGAAGGTGAAGACTTCGCAAATGGCGGCATCTCGGTCCGCACCGACAACTTCACGCAGATCATTCAGCATGACCTGCCGCTGCATCCGCTGGACATGGGCAGCCCGCTGTTTGATATCGAGGGCCATGCCCTTGGCATCAACATTGCGCGCGTTGACCGCGTCACCACCTTTGCGCTGCCTGCTGAAGTTTTTTGGAAGGAGTTCCAGCCGCTCATTGAAACTGACCGGCATCCACCCAAAGCCTTGAAGCCATAACCTCTGCCAGTCCCCACTCTGCTCACATCATGACCACACGCCGCTCCTTCCTCCATCAGGCCACGCTTCTTGCGGGCTCCCTGGCCGTCACCGCTCCCGCCATTGCGGCGAAACCGAAGGCTAACAAACTGTGCTTTTTCACCAAGCATCTGCAGGGGCTCCCGTTTGATGACATTGCCGCCCTGGCCGTCGAAATGGGGGTCGATGGAGTCGAGTCGCCCATCCGTCCGAAGGGGCATATCGAGCCTGAGCAGGTCGAGGTGGAACTGCCGAAGTACATGGAGGCGCTCAAGAAGCAAAACCTTGAAATGACCATCCTCACTTCCGGCATCAACGAAGTCAGCAAGGAACAGCACACCGAAGCTGTCCTGCGCACCGCCGCCAAACTTGGCGTGAAGCGCTTTCGCATGCTCTACTACAAATACGATCTCAAGAAGCCCATCTGGCCGCAGCTGCAGGAGGTGAAGCCGAGGCTCAAGGATCTCATCCAGCTTTGCCAGGAGATCGGCATCCAGCCAATTTTCCAGAACCACTCCGGCAAAGATTATTTTGGCGCACCCATCTGGGACATTTATTCGCTCATGCAGGAGTACACTCCCGCGCAGTTTTCGTTCTGTTACGACATCTATCACGCCACGGTTGAAGGCGGTTCCCAGTGGCCCCTCAGCGCGGCCCTCACCGCCGACCACTGCGGAGCGGTCTATTTCAAGGACTTCAAATGGGAAGGCCGCAAAGCCGAAGGTTGCCCGCTCGGCCAGGGTCAGGTGGACCCCGCTTTTGCCAAAATGCTCACTCAGCGCGGTTATGCCGGTCCCGTCTCACTGCATGTCGAGTATCTCAAGGGTGATGTGAAAGATCCAGCCGTGATGAAAGAGTTCCGCGAGGCCCACGTGCGCGATCTCAAGGTGCTGAAGGAGTGGATGGACTGGGCGTGAAGCGGTTGTCGAATCGGCGAGACTAAACACTTTTCCCCTGACTCTGGCGGTAGGCTGTCGGAGTCAGGCCCGTGCGTTTGCGGAAGTGCTGGGTGAAAGGGCTCTGGTCGGCAAAGCCACAATCCCTGGCGATCTCAGCCACTGACAATGCCGTGGTCTCCAGCATTCGCGCTGCCGAGAGCACGCGCGTCTTCAGCAGGAACTCCTGCGGAGTCACTCCGAACGCCGTTTGAAAGCGCCTCTGCAACTGGCGCAGCGATTGCCCGCAGGCTGTTGCGATGTCCTCAATCAGCAGCAGTTTCGCATAGTCACGGCGCATGATCTCCACCGCCTGCGCCACGGTTTGAAATACCGGCAGCCGCCGCTCCGCCTCGTCCGGCCGGCGCAGTAAACCCATCACGCCGGTAGGCCGGCCCCGCCGGTCCATCATGGGCAGTTTCGTCACCAGAAACCAGTCCGGCATACCCTGCCGGTCCCACCACAGCTCGATGCGCTCAATCACGCGCGCCCTGCCGCTGATCAGGCGTTTGTCGTCATCCACATAGGCCTGCGCCATGCTGCCGGGATTCAGATCGAAATCCGTGCGCCCGATGATCTCCGAGTCATCACGCATCTGGTAGCGATCCATCAACCCCTGGCTGGCAAACATCAGGTGGCCGTGCTGATCTTTGGCAAAGAAATACACGCCGGGGATGTGATCGAACAGCCGCTGGTAAAGCAGCGTCGGCTCCAGTGTCGCGAACCATTCACCGCGCCGGGCACGCCAGCGCGCGATCTCGGCCTTGGTCCGCACCGGACGTTCGCGGGGTCGCAACAGAGTCGTATTTCGCATAAACGCCTGACCATGGGCGGATCTGCAATTTCTGCAATCTCTCCCTCACACTTGACCGCCGCCTGATTGCCCGCTCTGACTCCAGTCGCATGCATTACTTCATCACCGGCACCGACACCGACGCGGGCAAGACCTATGTCACCTGCCTTCTCATCGAGGCCATGCGCCGTGCCGGGCGGGATGCCGTCGGTTACAAGCCATTTGCCTGTGGTGACCGGCGTGATCCTCTCGCGCTCCAGCAGGCCAGTGGTGGCGGCCTGAGTGTGGAAGAGATCAATCCCGTCTTTCTCAAAGTCCCCGCCTCACCCTACGCCGCGGCATTGCTGGAAAACCGAAGCGTCGATGTCGAGTCTGCCCGCCGGGGTTTCCACGCCCTGGCCGCCAGTCACAGCCACGTCCTCATCGAAGGGGCCGGCGGATGGGAAGTGCCTCTCTCTGGTCAGGAAACGATGGCCGACTTCGCCGCATCATTGCAGCTGCCGATCATCGCTGTCGTGAACAACAAGCTCGGCTGTCTCAATCACACCATCCTCACCGTCCGCAACATCCAGTCCCGCGGACTCACCTGTGCTGGAATCATCCTCAATCACGCCCACGATGAGCGTGATGCCGCCAGCATCTCCAATCGCATGGTGCTGCAAAACTTCCTCGACGTGCCGATCCTCGGCGAGGTCATGCATGGTGAGACAGAGATCGAATGGCCGGTCGATGTGCTGGATTAGACTTCAGAGGCAGGCCCGGTTCACCGCGCTGACCACGGCTTTGATGGAGGCGAGTTCAATGTTCGTATCGACGCCGGCACCCCAGACGGTTTTCCCGGCGGTGGTTTTGATTTGGATAAATGCCAGGGCGCTGGCCTCGGTTCCTGAACTGAGGCTTTGCTCGCGGTAAATGGCGACTTCAAACGGTGGTGCGCCGGCATCGCTGATGAGCGCATGGACAAAGGCGGCGATGGGGCCATTCCCTTTGCCGGTGACGCCGCGTTCTTTGTCATTGATGACCAGACTGCTGCGGCAGGTGAAGACGCCGTCCACGCCGTCGGCATGAAAGTGATGCAATGCGTAGGGCTGCTCGCGCTGGATGTATTCCTTCCAGAACATGTCCCGCAACTCGGTGGCGGTGACCTCGCGACCGAGTTTGTCCACGAGGTCGTTGGCGATGGGGCCGAACTCGCGCTGCATGTCCTTTGGCAGTTCGATGCCGAACTCGCTTTCCAGCAGGTAGGCGACGCCGCCTTTGCCGCTTTGGCTGTTCACGCGGATGACCTCGCGGTATTCACGGCCGATGTCGGCGGGATCGATGCTGAGGTAGGGCACATCCCAGATGGTTTGGTGCGCTTCATAACCGGTGAGCCCCTTCTTGATCGCGTCCTGATGACTGCCGCTGAAGGCGGTGAAGACCAGTTCGCCGCTGTAAGGATGACGCGGGGCGACGGTCATGCCGGTGGTGCGCTCATACATGTGGATGAGGCCGCTCATGTCGCTGAAATCCAGGCCGGGTGAGATGCCGTGCATGTAGAGATTCATGGCTACCTGAACGATGTCCAGATTGCCGGTGCGCTCGCCATTGCCAAACAGCGTGCCTTCCACACGATCAGCTCCAGCCAGCAAACCAAGCTCGGTGGCGGCGGTGCCGGTACCCCGGTCATTGTGCGTGTGCAGACTGATGATGAGACTGTCGCGGTTTTTGATGTGCGTGCAGATCCACTCGATCTGGTCGGCATAGACATTGGGCATGGCGACCTCGACCGTATCAGGCAGATTGAGAATCATCTTTCGCTGCGGCGTGGGCTGCCAGACATCCATCACGGCCTCGCTGATCTCTTTGGCAAATTCGACCTCCGTGGCGCTAAAGCTCTCGGGTGAATATTGCAAGGTGACCCGGGTGCCGGTGGCCTCAAGGCGGTGCAGGCGGTCCTTGATCATCTGCGCTCCCTTGACGGCGATCTGAACGATTTCTTCTTTGGTTTTGCCGAACACGTACTTCCGCTGTGCCGGGGAAGTGCTGTTGTACATGTGGATGACCACCTGTTTCGCGCCAAGCAGGGATTCGACGGTTTTTTCAATCAAGTCCTCACGCGCCTGCACCAGGCACTGGATGGTGACATCGTCCGGGATGCGCTTCTCTTCGATGAGGCGGCGGTTGAAACTGAATTCCGTGTTTGAGGCGGAAGGGAAACCAACTTCGATTTCCTTAAAGCCGCACTTCACCAGCGCGTCGAACATCTCCAGTTTTTGCGAGACATTCATCGGCACGGCCAGGGCCTGGTTGCCATCGCGGAGATCCACACTGCACCACAGGGGGGCGTGGGTGAGATGGCGGGCGGGCCATTGACGGTTGGGCAGATCAATCAGCGGGAAGGGCTGATACTTGGTGGCTGGGTTCTTCAACATGACGGGACTAGTTTAAACGGGATGACAGGATTGGCAGGATTATTGACAGGATTGGCAGGGGGAGACTTTCCTGAGCTGACCTGAAGGGCTGCCGTGACGTGACGGCAAGGGCATGACGAGCAAACGCGGGCCGCCTACCCTCGCGTAAGTCGCAGGGAAAGGGGGAACAGGGCTGGAGCTGAGATGGTCACCGGCCTGAGTTTTAGCACGGCAGGAGGCGCACGCACGGACTTTTTTCGGGGGCTGTTGGACTCTAACAAAAGTCTTCCCCATCCGTTTAAATTCACACATCGTGCACGCATGTCTTTCCAACCTCATCCAGATGAAGCCACCCTCCTTGTCAGGCGGGCGCTGGATCAGCATGAGAGCAGCCTCATCGCCTACACCGCAGGGGTTCTCAACGGCGATGTGGAGCGGGCCAGGGAAGTGGTGCAGGACGCGATGCTCAAGCTTTACCTCACCGATCCTGCCAAGGTGCGGGACAGTCTCAAAGCCTGGCTCTTCACAGTCTGCCGTAACCGCGCGCTGGACATCCTGCGCAAGGATCACCGGCTCGATCTTGGGAATGAAGACGCGATCAGTCTGGCGGCCTCCTTTGAACCGGACCCGTCGGAAAATGCCATTTCCCATGAACTTTATGAGCGCATCTGGGATCTCGTGGAGAAACTTCGGCCTAACCAACAGGAAGTCATCAGGCTCAAATTCACCCACGACTGCTCCTATCAACAGATTGCCGACATCACCGGCCTCAGCGTGGGCAATGTCGGATTCATCATGCACATGGCGATCAAGAAACTGCGTGAGCTTTTGAATCGCGAACTCGCCATCCAATCTCACCCCTGAACATCCTCTTATGACCAGTCCAGCCAACGACACCTCTGAACTCACCGCCTACTCGTTGGGGGAGTTGCATCCCCATCAGGCCCACGACATCCACCGTCTGCTGTCCGAGTGCCCTGCAGCCACGTCCGAACTTGAGCAGATCGAAGCGGTCACCGACGCCCTGCGCCAGCGCGCGCCGATCCCGCAGGACAGGCTGCTGCCGGAGCAGCGCCATGCCGTGCTGAGGCCCACCAACATTCCGCGCCGGGTGCTGCCGATGATGCCGCGCCAGACGGTGCAGAAGCGTTCGTCCGTGTGGCCGATCGTTGGAGGTTTGCTGAAAGCGGCGGCCGTGATCACTCTGACCGGTGCAGCGTACTGGGTCGGGCGTCATGGTGATGTCCTTGGTCGTGAACCCGCCGTGGCGGCCGCTGCGCCGGTGAAACCTGCGGTGCCAACCCCTGAAAAGATGACCGCAAAGGTGTCTGCGCCCAAAGCTGAGCCAAAGGCCGTGAAAACTTCTCCGGTGGTGTCAGTCCCCGCCGTGGTTGTTACCAGCCCTGCTCCGGCCCCGAAGGTCGCTCCGCCACTTGCGGTGAAAACGCCTGTCGCCATTGTGGCGGCAGCACCAGCGAAGCCTGAACTGCCTGAAAAAAGGATTGTTTCCGCGCCAGCCCCGACCCCCGTGATCCCGAAGGCGGTGACACGCCCGGTCACCGACGTTGCCTTCATCAGCACCAGCCGTCAGGCGGCAGATCAGTTTTCCCTGCGCCCGGCGGACATCCGACCGCTGCCGGTGAAAGCTGGCAAGGCTGATTTCGCATCGCCGGTGTTGGTGAAACCAGCGCCGGAGATGAAGCCGGACGCCAAGGCTGCCAAGACGGATGTGTACATCCACTCGTGGAAGGCAGAAATCGCTTCCTGCCCCTGGAACAAGAGCACCCGGCTCATGCGCATCACGGTACAACTTCCCGCCGACCAACCCGCCGCGAGCACGTCAAACACCTATCCTCTCCAGGTTTCCTTTGATCGCCGCTATGTGCGTGAATTCCGCCGCCTGAGCGAGCATCACATCCCGGCGGTGGAACTGCGCAGCGCAGGCTCGCAGACCGTGTGGTATGAATTCCAGCCGGTGAGTGATGAGGTCATGCCTGCGGGCAAGCCCGTGGCTCTGGTGACGTTGGACAAGGGACGTTTCACCACCCAGACCGTGGGGCCGTTCGATGGCTCCAAGCTCAATGTCCAGGATCGCGGGATCACCTGGCAGGCGGCGCGTGAGGATTTTGTCTTTGAATCCGCAGTCGTCGGCCTCGGCATGCTCTTGCGCGGAAATCACCAGAGTCCCGGACTGGACCATCGTCTGGTGCTGACTTTGGCCGAGAAATCCAAGGGCAGCGATGCCAGTGGTGAACGCGGTCGTTTCATCCGTCAGGTGAACGAAGTGCGCCGTGCTGCCGGACTTTAAGTTCACCGCTCCCGCGTTTACTCCCAGATTCCAGTTTGACAGTCCATGGGGGGTGCCTTATACACACCGCCCCTTCCAGCAGACCCTTTATGGCTAACATTCGCTCTTCAGAAAAAGACATCCGCAAAACGATCAAGCGTACTGCGGCTAACCAAACCGTTAAGAGCCGCATCCGCACTCTGCGGAAAAAAGTTCTTACCGCCGTCGAAAAAGGTGATGTCGCCGCTGCTAACGCCAGCCTGAGCGAATTCACTGCAGCCACCGACAAGGCCGCAAAAACCAAGGTGCTGCACAAAAATGCCTCCTCCCGTTTCAAAAGCCGTCTGGCTCTCAAGGTCGGTGCTCTGACGAAAAAGGCCTAACCGGTCTGATTCCCGAATTTTCAAAACTACCCGCTGTGTCCTTTGGCCAGCGGGTTTTTTGTTGGTCCAGAGCCTCTATGCTTTGCAATTGCCGATAATCGTTTTTCAATCCGCCCTCCATGATCCCCCGTACCCCCATCGCTCCCAACGGTCCGTCTTTCTCGCGTCTCGTCTATGGCACCTGGCGTTTTCTGGATGATGCCGCGACTTCGAACTCAGCGGACCTGCTCAAGCGCCTCCACGCCTGCCTGGACCTTGGCATCACCACGCTGGACACGGCGGAGATTTATGGACTGTATCGGGTGGAGGAGTTTGTCGGCCAAACACTGAAACTTGAGCCGGGACTGCGCGAGAAGTTCGAGATCGTCACCAAGTCCGGCATTTATGTGCCGTGTGATTTCCATCCTGACCGCAAAACTGCCTTCTACAATGCCGAGGCGGCACGCATCGTGAAGAGTGCCGAAAAATCGTTGCGTCTGCTCGGCACGGACTACATCGACCTGCTGCTGGTGCATCGCCCCGACTGGCTGACCAGTGCGGATGAAACAGCCGCCGGCCTGAACAAACTGCTCAAGGACGGCAAGATCCGCAGCGCCGGTGTTTCAAATTACAACGTGCATCAGTTTGATCTCCTGAATTCGCGCATGGATCAGCCGCTGGTCACCAATCAGATTGAGTTCAGCCTGCTGCACATGGACCCGATTGACGATGGCACCGCCGATCAATGCCAGAAGCTCCGCATCAAGCCAATGGCCTGGTCACCGCTGGCCAAGGGCGCGCTCATGGACAAGACTGATCCAGCAGCCGCGCGCCTCCACGCCAAGGCCGCCGAGTTGTCCGCCAAGTATGGCGGCGCCACGATGGACCAGCTGGCCTACGCATGGATCATGGCGCATCCGAGCCAGCCGCTGCCGATCATCGGCACGAACAAACTTGAGCGCCTGATCGCCACGGCGAAATCTACCGCGATCAAGCTGGAGCGGGAGGATTGGTACGCTCTCTGGACGGCTGCCAAGGGGTTTGGCATTCCTTGACCTTTGTCCGCCGGATCAGGCCCCGGTTCTCTATTTTCCGATTCGATACAGAGCCTTGTCGGTGCGCAGATACAGCGTGCCATCGACAGCAACGGGACTGGCCATCAGGCTGCCTTCAAGCGTGTTTTGAGCCAGGATTTTAAACTCCCTGCCGGCCGGGATGACTGTCACGACACCCTCGCGGCTGGCGAAGTATAATTTGTTATCTGCCAGGATGGGGGAGGCGCTGAATTTTCCGCCGAGGCGCTCGCGATAGTGAGCATCTCCGGTTGCGGGATCGATGCAGCTGACAATGCCGCCGTCATCAACATAAAAGAGCAGATCATTGGCAAGAACGGGAGAGCACATTTTCGGTGCATTCTTGTTGTTACGCCAGGCGATCTCAGGCGTTTTCAGGCCGGCATATTTCAAGGCGATGACTTGGGATTTGCCATAACTGGTGCTGAGGTAAATGCGTTCAGCATCGGCGACGGGGCGGACAGACATGGAGAATCCCAGTTCACCATAAGGCAGCTTCCACAGTTCTTTGCCGGTGGCGGGTTCGTAGCCATAGACCCAGTCGGCGGCCGGACTGACGACGGTGGACTGACCGTTCATGGTGAGGATGAGAGGGGTGCCGTAGGCTTTGCGCTGCTGTGGTCGGGGGTCCATCTTGCCGCTGCGCGCGGTCTTCCAGGCGACCTTGCCGGTGGTTTTGTCAAAGGCGGCGATGAATTGCTGATCGCTGCCATCGAAGTGGACGATGAGCCGGTTTCCTGAGAGCACGGGCGTGGAACCCGGCCCGTTTTCATGCATCACGTGAAGCTCTTCATTTTTCCACAAAATTTTCAGCGTGGCAGTGTCGAGACAGACGGTGCCCAGGCTTCCGAAGTGAGCGTAGAGCCTGCCGTTTTCGAGGATGGGACTTGGCGATGCATAGCTGTTGAGTTGGTGCGCCCACTGGGGATCTTTGACGTTCAGCACCTCCATGTCATGGAGCACTTTGCCGCTGATGCTGTCGACGCAGAGAACCCGCAGACTGACGGAGTCGAGCACGGTCAGCGGTTGGTCACCCGTGTTGGTGGTGAGCCGGGCTTTGACTTGATTAGGTGTGGCGGCCTTTTCGAGTGCGGTGGTTAGCCATAGCTGATTTCCGGTGAGCACAGGCGTGGAGTGTCCGCGTCCTGGGAGTTCCGCTTTCCAAACGACAGCACTGGTCTCGCTCCAGGTCTCGGGCAGGCCTTTGGCGGAGCTGATGCCCTGCCCGTTGGGGCCGCGCCACTCCGGCCATTCTTCTGCTGAGACATGACTGAAGGCAAGCAGGAGAAGGGCAATCGTATGCTTCATGGTGGTGGACTGAGAATGGCTTTGGGCGGCTGCGCCTACTTGATCAGTACGGCGCGCTGTTGCCGGTAATTGTCACGCAGACGCTTGAGCGAATCAGGGATTCCGGGCTCATCGGTCTCGGGGAGTGGTTCGTTGTTCTCCAGACGCTGGAGTTCACGCTGAAGATGCGGGATATCGTCGAGCCGCACTTTATCAAGTGCGGCGGCAGCCTCGTTTTGCACGGCGGTGCGATACTGGGCATTCAGGCCCGCCAGTGGGTCCGGAGCAGGTAGATTGACAGGCGCGGACATGGGCGCGGTGGATGGCTGCGGCAGTTGGGGGGCCGCGGGTAACTTGCCGAGAATGTCGGCTGGCAGAGCGGCTTCTTCACGCGCAGATACTGCGTCATCCTTGTCTTGAAGGACGATTTTATCTTTCAGCAGGTAGGAGACAAAAATGATACCCGCAGCGATGCTGAAAATGACGAGGTGCAGGCTGGCTCGCAGGCATGACCAGAGGAAGTCGTCCAGCTTTTTAGCAAAGCTGGGCTGGGCGCGCTGAACTGCCGGTGGTGGCCTGCCCGGAGCATAACGCGGCGGGGAAACCTGTGGCGGAGCCTCTGCCGGAGCGGGAGCTGATGCTGCGGCCGGAGCGGGTGATTCGGGAATGGACGGCTTGGCGGCTGGAGACGGTGCGGCAGCGGCACTTTGTTTTTCGGAGCGCAGGGCCTGAACAAGCGCCTCCTTCACCTGCGCGGCACTTTCAAAACGGCGTGCCAAATCGGGATGCACGCAGCGGCGGATGACCGAGGCAAACGTGGGCGGGAGATTACGCGAGACGCGACCATCGGCACCCAGCGGTTCTTTGCCGAACATTTCATGGAGCACGCATCCGAGCGCGAAAAGATCCGCGGCCTCTGTGGACTGGGCCTCGTGCAGCCAGGAGATTTCGCCGTCGGCATTCTCCGCCATGCCGATGCCGGTGACTTTGATTTGCCACTCGCGGTCAACGATGAGGGTGCGCGTGTTCAGCGCGCCGTGAACAACTTTGTTGTCATGGATCAGTGCCAGCGTGTCACAAAGCTGAATCGCCAGCGTGTAGGCCAGCTTGGGTGTGGTCTGGCGCTCGTTGATCAGGTCGGAGAGCAGGCGCCCGTCGACATGCTCGGTGATCAGGTAAAGATGCCCGTCGTGAGTCCGGCCGAAATCATAGACGGCCACGATGCGCGGATGCACCAGGCGGGCGCGGATGCGCAGGCGGTCCATGAGGCGCGCCGCGGCATCCGTTGCGGGCTCAGCGAGCACGCGAATCATCACGTTGCGGTCGAGCGCCGGCTGAGTGGCCCGATAGATCGCACTCTCACGCCCGACGCTGATGCATTCATGAATTTCATACTGCAGCAGACTGTTCCCCAGCTCTTCGGCAGAGGGAAAGATCGGCGGTGATGTGTCTGACATGGGCGGAATGGTTAGCGGTGTTTCGAGGGTTCCAGCAGGCTTGGCAAGGGCTGTTTGCTAACGTTCTTTGCAGTTTCGCATCCGGCGGTCATGAATTTCACCATGTTGATGATCGCTCATTTTGGTTAGGCTCTTTCTTTCAGCGCGGCCGGGCGGTGAACGCTATTTAAACGCTCTGCGCTGATTTAAATCCATGCAAGGAAAGCCCATCTCAGAGGCGCAATGCACTGAAACGGGCAGCCATGACGGGCATTAAAAATTCCTCAAAGGGCAGCCACAATGGCGGCGCCGATCTCGGCGGTGTTCACCTTGCGGGTGCCGGGAGCGCCCGTGTAGATGTCGCCTGTCCGCAGGCCTTCACCAATGACCTGGCGCACGGCGTTTTCGATGGAAACGGCTTCGGCTTCCAAACCGAGGGAGAAGCGCAGCAGCAGGGCGACGGAGAGGATCTGGGCGATGGGGTTGGCAATGCCGAGGCCGGCGATGTCCGGGGCGGTGCCTCCGCTTGGCTCGAAGAGGCCGAAGTAAAGCCCGTCACCCTTCGGCTTGCCGAGGCTGGCGCTGGCGAGCATGCCGAGGCTGCCGCAGATCATGGCCATCTCGTCACTGAGAATGTCGCCGAACAAATTTTCTGTCACCATGACATCGAAGCTGCGCGGAGCCTTGATGAGCTGCATGGCGGCGTTGTCCACATACAGGTGGGCGAGCGTGACGTCCGGGTATTCCCTGGCGATCTCGATCATGGTTTCACGCCAGAGCACGGAGTTCGTGAGGACGTTGGCCTTGTCGACGCTGGTGACGTGCTTGCTGCGGAGCTGCGCGGCCTTGAAGGCGACATGCCCGATGCGGGCGATTTCGCTCTTTTTATAAACCATGGTGTCGATGACTTCGATGTCGCCATCCGGCAGGACGGTTCGGCTTTTAGGCTGGCCGAAGTAGAGGCCGCCAGTCAGTTCGCGAACGCAGAGGACATCGAACCCTCCTTCGACCAGATCAGCGCGGACAGGAGAGGAGGCGGTGAGCGCCGGATAGCAGATGCCCGGACGGAGGTTGGCAAACAGGCCGAAGTGTTTTCTCAGGGGGAGCAGCGCACCGCGCTCAGGTTGCTCGTTGGGCGGGAGCTTTTCCCACTTGGGGCCGCCGACGGAGCCAAAGAGGATGGCATCACTTGCCTCACAGGCTGCGATGGTTTCAGGAGGGAGCGCCTTGCCCACGGCATCAATGGCGGCGCCGCCGACGAGCTGGTGGTTGTAGGAAAAAGTGATGCATGAACGGCTGGCGACGGTGTCGAGAACTTGAATGGCCTGGGCCATGACTTCTGGCCCGATACCATCACCGGGGAGGACTGCGAGTTTGTAGGAGCTGCTCATTTGGAGAATCGGGTTTATGGATGCAGAAAGGCGGGCGGGCAAGAGCAGAGTCTTGCAACGGCTTTGAGCAGAGATGACTCTCATGTGTCGAAGCTTGGGAATTAAAGCTGGCCACATCCCGCAGCCTTCGGATTTTAGGATTGTCATCTCACTGTGCTGTCAATACGCTACCTCCCCCCACAACTATGAAAATCTCCCCCCACGCTCTTTGGATCACCTCGGTCAGCCTGCTGCTGACGGCTTCGATGGGTTGGAGTCAGGGTGTCCAGACTCTGAAAGACATCAATTCCAGCGCTCTGGCTCCAAGCTCGGTCTCCGACACCATGGCCTCTGCCGGCAACAGACTGTACATTTCCACTGATGATGATGTCGTGGGGTCTGAGCTGTGGCTTCTGGATGTGGCCGGGACGTTGAATAATCCGAATTCGCTGGCCTTGGACAGTTCCAGCAATGTCTATGTGGCGGACACCGGCAATCACACGATCCGCAGGATCACCACGGCGGGGATCGTCAGTACTCTGGCCGGGGGAACCGGGGTGGCGGGTGCCTCCAACGCACTTGGAATTGCAGCCAGATTTTCTTCCCCGAAAGGCGTGGCAGTTTTTAGAAACACCGGTGTTCCGGCAACAAACGGCACGGTTTATGTGGCTGATACGGGCAACCATGTGATCCGTAAAATCACGACGGACGGTTCGGTCACCACTTTTGCCGGACTGGCCGGCACGCCCGGGACTGCCGATGGCACCAGTGGTGCTGGATCCACGTCGAGGTTTTCATCTCCAGAAGGGATCGTGGTGAGGAGTAGCGACGGCTTCATCTTCATCGCCGACACCGGGAACCACACCATCCGTCAAATTGCAAGCAATGGCGCGGTTTCCACCCTTGCCGGCACCGCTGGATCAAGCGGTGCCACCAATGCATTCGGCGCCACTGCCAGATTCTCCTCGCCCCGTGGCATGGCGCTGGATAGCACGGGTAATGTTTATGTGGCCGACACCGGCAATCACCTCATCCGCAAAATCGTCAACGGCAACGTGACGACACTGGCCGGTGACGCCGGGCAGAGTGGCAGCACCAACGGCACAGGCACTGCAGCGCGATTTTCGTCACCTGAGGGCGTCGCGGTGGATAGCGTGGGCAATGTGTATGTCGTGGATACCGGCAATCACCTCATCCGCAAGATCACCTCCGCCGGAGTGGTCACCACTCTGGCTGGCAGCGTCGGATTGGCTGGCAGCACAGATGATTCAGGCACGGCCGCGAGATTCAACTCACCCCGTGGTCTTGCCGTGGACAGCACCGGTCTGTTCGTGGCGGACACCAGCAATCATCTGATACGCAAAGTCACCATGGCCGGTGTCGCCAGCAGGTTGGCAGGCACTGCGGGTGTCGCCGGAGGTGATGAAGGTGGAGCGGCTTCCAGCAGCACTGGTGGCGCGCCGTTGGTGATCAAAGACATCCTGCCGGGGAATGGATCATCGATGCCGATGAATCTCACGCCTGTCGGCAGCACTCTGTTTTTCACGGCACTGGATTCCACCAATGATCGTGATCTGTGGAAAACCAATGGGACCAACAGCGGCACGACTCGGGTGGGCAACAACACCGATTATAGCGATGTGACAGGCCCGGAGAAACTCACCAACGTGAATGGAACACTGTTTTTCGTCGGCAAAACTTTGGATAACGACCAGGAGCTTTGGAAGAGCAATGGAACAACCGCCGGCACCGTCGAGGTGCTCGACATCAACAGCACACCGGGTCTCGGCGGCAGCCTCCGGGATTTGTTCTCCTATGGCAACAGCCTCATCTTCGTTGCCGACGATCAGGGCGCGAGATACGGCCCGGATGTGGTTCCTGCCAGCGACCCTGCTTTTTTGGTGGGAGCGGAGTTGTGGAAGAGCGATGGCACCGCGTCTGGAACGGTTTTGATGTCGGATGTTTCACCAGGTCTTGGTGGCTCCACGGGGTTGGCTCCGCCCGGGTTCACGCTCTTCAATGACTTCCTCTATTTCAGTGCCAACGGGACCAATACTGACGGGACCAGCGGGACTGATCCGGTGGGCCGGGAACTCTTCCGCACCAAGGGTGTAAAAAATGCCCATGTCATGGTAAAAGACCTGCAACTCGGGGCCACAGGTTCAGACCCCGCCAGTCTGGTGGTCTCGGGACCCACAACGGGGGCCAGCGGAACTCTTGGAACTCTCTTTTTTGTTGCCAGCACCACCAATGAAGGCCGTGAACTGTACACCAGTGACGGGACATTGGATGATGCAGGGACGGTGCTGGTGAAAGATATCAAAACCGGGCCTGACTCGCCGAACATCGCGAACATCACGCCCATCATCATCAACACAACGCCAGCGGCAGCACCCACCATCTCCAACCGGGTGGTTTTCAGCGCCGACAATGGAGTTGATGGAAATGAACTCTGGATCAGTGACGGGACGAGTAATGAAACCAAGATGCTCAAGAACATCACCCCTGAGAACACCGATACCCCTGATCCGGATGGCTCGATCCTGGCTAACTTTGTGAGTCTGTCATCGAGTCTGGTGGTCTTCACCAAAGAGGATGCAACAACGAATAACCTCAGCCTCTGGAGGACGGATGGCATCGCCCTCAATAACGCCGCAGGCACCATGCAGATCGAGGATTTCCTGATCGAAACTGCGCCGGCGACAGCGGCCGTGAGTGCCAAGCAGTTCCGCAGTCCCGTGCTGATCGGTTCCACCCTTTACTTCATGATGGGAGACGATGAATTGTGGAAAACCAATGGTGTCGACGATGCCGGCACCGTGCTTGTGCACCGGTTCCGCCCGGGGACGAGTGGTTCTGCGGCACAGAATTTTGCCCAACTGGCCAATGGCAAGGCGGTTTTCTCCGCCACCACTTCGGACGAGGGCACGGAACCCTGGATGACTGATGGCACCCCGGTGGGGACTGTTCTTCTCAAAAATTTGTTTGCCGGTTCGACCGGTTCTAATCCGCAAAATTTCACTGCTGGCACTGGCGACCTGTTCTTTTTCACGGCCGAAGAGTCGGCCGACAATCGTGAAATCTTTGTCAGTGACGGCAGTACAACATCCCTTCTCAAGGAGATCAATCCCACCGGCACCTCCGCTCCAGAAAATCTATTTTGGAACAATGGAACTCTCTATTTTTCCGCGCGAAATGACGACACCAATTCAGAGTTGTGGAAATCGGATGGAACCCCGGTGGGGACGGTGCTTTTGAAAGACCTCAACACCGATAGTTTCAATGATATGACGGTGCCTTCATCGCCTGGTGGATTCACCGCCATCTCCAACGTGGTTTACTTTGCTGCGACAGAAAACCTGACAGGTCGGGAACTCTACAAAACGGACGGAACAGCAGGTGGAACCGTGCGCGTCAAGGACATCAGTGCCAGCGCAGGCAACGACTCCAATCCGGAAGAAATGGTGGTGATGCCCACCACGGGAGTTTTGCGCAAACTGTATTTCATTGCCTCGGGTTCCGGCGGTCTCAATGGCGCGCAGGAGACAGGTCGTGAACTCTGGAAGAGCGATGGCACGGACGCCGGAACGGTGGTGGTGAAAGACATTCGTGCAGGAGCGGCTGACGCCATCGACGGCTCCAGGCCGGCGTGCCTGACGCTCATGAACAACATGCTGTTTTTCGTGGCTGATGACGGAGTCAATGGCCGTGAACTGTGGAAATCTGATGGAACGGCAGCGGGCACCGTGATGGTCAGAAATATTCGCTCAGGCAGTCTGGGCTCTGACCCCACCGAGTTGCGAAATGTGAGCGGTAAACTTTTCTTCCTGGCGGACGATGGAGTTACGGGACGCGAAATCTGGGTCAGTGATGGCACGACGGCTGGCACCGTTCTGGTCAAGGATTTCATGACCGGCGCTGCTGACTCGGGAATCGATAAACTGACGGTCGTGAACAACGTGGTCTGCTTTGTCGCGGATGACGGCATCTCCGGCCGTGAGATCTGGCTGTCTGATGGCACCGCCGCTGGAACACGCCTTGCCGTTGACTTTGTGCCCGGCTCCAGTTCTTCGAATCCCGGCAGTCTGTTTAGCTTCAACAACAATTTACTCTTCGCAGCCTCCAATGCGGCTACCGGCAATGAACCCCGAATCGCCCTCATGGCACCGAAGATCATCGTGGAGCAGCCTGCTGGCACCCCGCTGGTCAGTGGCGCGGCAACGGTGGATTTCGGGATAGTCGCCTTCGGTCAGAAGGCGACGCGGACGTTTGTGATCAAGGATGATGGCATCACGAGTCTGGGAGGCATCACAGCGATCCTGGGCGGATTAAACGCGGCTGAATTCTCCATCGCGACAAAGCCCGCCAGTTCGATCCCTGGCGGTGGGACAAGCAGCATGAGCATCCTTTTCACCCCGAAAGAAGGCGGCTTGCGCACCGCAACGCTGACCATTTTGAGCACGGACGCTGGCACACCCTCCTTCCAGATTCAATTGAGCGGGAACTGCACCAAAGATCCGACGATCACGACCCACCCCGTGTCGCAAATGGTCAATGTGGGGGAACCGGTGACGTTTGCGGGCAGTGCCACAGGCACTGCGCCTTTGTCACTTCAGTGGCGGCGCAATGCGGGTGTGATTCCAGGCGCCTTCGGCAGTCCTTACGTGATCTTTTCGGCGCAGGTAGCTCAAGCGGGCACCTACAGTTTCCAGGTCAAAAACGGCCTCACACCCGTCGGCACCGGCACCAGCAACAATGCTGAACTCGGCGTGGTGGAAGATTTTACTCCAGCACGCCTTCAGCAGGTGAAGGCAGGCACGGCCTCCACAACCATCACGGTCAATGCGGGCGGTAACGGACTTGCCTACCTCTGGAAACGATCCAGCCGCGGAGCACTCTCAGGTGATGCGCGATTCAAAAACATCAACACCAAGACGCTCACGATCAATGCTCCAGCGCTCGCTGACAGTGTGGACTATCATTGTGAAGTCACCGGCCCCGGCGGGACAAAAATCGGGGGTACGACACATCTTCAAGTCTACAATGCCCGTCCGGACGTCAATGCGGTGCAGGGCATGCCCAACGGTGTCGTCAGCCGCATGTACCTTTACCAGATCCAAGTGGCTGCAGGTGATGCCATGGCCCCGGTCACCTACTCAGCATTAAACCTTCCACCCGGTGTGACGGTGAATGCTAAAACAGGTTTGATCAGCGGTCGCCCGACCAAGGCGGGTGTGTACAACAAAATCAAAATCAACGCGACCAACGGAATCGGCGCTGATCTGACGCCTCCGGGGGATCAAACGGTTACTATTGTTAACATGCCAACCGGGTTGGATGGCGTTTATGCAGGTCTTGTCGGCCGTGAGGCAAATTTGAATGATAACCTCGGCGGCCGGATCGACGTCGCAATCACCGCACTCACCGGTGCTTTCAGTGGTTCCCTGACAATGGGCACAGCGAAATACTCCTTCAAAGGCGGACTCGACATCGGGATTGACGGCACGGGCCAGCCGATCGCGCCGTTTTCGGCAGATGTCACCATCCCGCGGACTGGGGCACTCGCGCCATTGCGCCTAACTTTCACCATTGATCCGACCACCAAGGATCGCTTCAGCGTCGGTCAGGTGAGTTCCGTCGGGGCCTCGGGCGCGGTGACTGCCACGGTCACCGGTTGGAAACAAAAATGGAAAGCCACGCCAGCAGGCCCATCTGCTGCGGCTTATCTTGGTCTCTACAATTTCGGACTCGGTCTGCCTGCGGCTGACCCGAATAACGGTGATGATGATGTGCCTCAGGGCAATGGCTACGGCAGCTTCACCGTCGCTGCCGCTGGCACGCTCACCCTCGCAGGGAAAACAGCGGACGGGGAATCCCTCACGGGCGGCGCCTTTGTCGGACCTTTGGGTGAGGTGCTGATCTTCCAGACGCTCTACACCACGACGCGCAAAGGCTCCATCTGCGGCACCTTGACCGTGGGTACAGGCACTTCGCTCTCTGATCCGAATGATAATGTCATCACCGGCAATCTCGACTGGGTTCGCTCGCCGAATCCGGTGGTTCTTAGCGCCAGCCCGGCCAGCCGCACCTACCGCGCCGGCTTTGGTCTGTCAGACACGCCTGTCGTGACACCGGTGGCAGTTGAAGCGTTTGGTGGCCGCTATGTTGTGCCAACGACGCTGCTCAAAATTGCCACTCCGCCTCCCGCAACGCCTGTGCCGACACTTGCCAATGCCAGCGTCAAATTCACCGGCGGCGGTGTGGACGCGAATGTTCCCTCAGGCCCGGCCCCATCGCTTGAACCAGACATCACCGTCGCTGTCACCGCCACGAGCACGGTGGTTGTCATTGGTGCCAACTCAGCCAAAACCAAGATCACCCCCACCCGCACGACGGGGGCCATCAGCGGCGGTTTTGCTTTAATGGATACCAATCCCCGCACTGTCATTCCGCTCACGCCTGTTCAGGTGCCGCGCGCCGTGACCTTCCAGGGATTGATCGTGCCTGAGGGCGGAGGTGCTACCCATCGCGGTGTCGGCTACTTCATGCTGCCGCAGATGCCGACTGCTGATAACGCCACGCTGATCACCACCACGCGCATTCTCTCA
>CAJCCF010000721.1 GCA_903960845.1 uncultured Verrucomicrobiota bacterium
AAAAACTCCCGATCAGGAGAACTGATCGGGAGTTGGAAAGAAGGAATCAGTAATGATCCCGACGAATTAGAAGCTCACGCCAAGTTTCACGCCGCCAAAGAATTCACTGTCAGTGGCGTTGCCGAAATGGCGGGTTGTGAGGGACATGTTGTAAGCGATGTAAGGCGTCAGAGTAGCCGTCTTCGTCAGCTTGATAGGAGCCGAGAGAGAAGGGATGACGTGAGTCAGACCGCTCTGGTGGCTTGGACCGTTGAGTGCACCATTTGCACGGATCGCGGTGTAATAGTTGGTGAAACCATAACCCATCTTCACGGCAGGCACGAGGCTCATCCAGGAAGTGACTGCAATCGGAGCATCAGCGCCAACTTCAGCATAAGAGGCACCGATGGTGAAGTCGTTGTAGAAACCGCCGTAGAGGTTCACCGGGCCGACCGTGGTCGACACGGTTACGCCAACTTCTTCCACACCAGTGACGTTCAGTTCACCAGCGCCATTGGGGATACCGCCATTGGTTCCCGAGAATGAATCGAAGAACTCATAGTGGGTGTAAACCAGACCGAACTTGGCGAAACCGGCGTCATAAGTGAGGGACGTGGTCAGATCGAGTTCAGAGTAGTCAAAGGAACCCTTGCCCTTGGGGGCACCGTTACCCATGGGGGTGTCGGCGGTGGTGGTGTAGAGAGCACCGAACCCGAGGGAAAGCTGCTCCGTGAGAGGAACGCTCATGCTGAGCCCGGCCCAGACAGTGTTGTCAGCGAACCAGAGGCCGCGGAAGTAATAACGGGAGTCGTAACCGACTTCCAGGGTTGCGCCAAGAGTGTCAAACAGAGCGCCGTCCTCCTCGATTGGGGGGATAACGGCTTTGCCGCTTTTACCGCTAGGAGCGGAGGTTCCAGCGAAAGTGTTCAGGCTCGCGCAAGCGGCCAAAACCAGTGCTGATTTCGTGATGACAGATGTCATGCTTTTCAATTTCATGATGGTCGATTTGAGTTTGTTTGTGTTGATGGGAATCGGCCCGGGAGACCTTTTGCCATGCGTGCTTATCAGCAGCCTTCGGTGGAATCAAGATATTTGCAGTTCAGGATTAAAATATGTGTAGACACAAAGTAACTACGCTGAAGAGTTCGTCTTGTTTATAAAGCCGAGCTGATTGTTGCCTTTCCATGTCTAGCTATATATCCGACTGATGCTTGCGAGTGAGCGTGTTTTGATAATTTCACTTTTTGCATTCCCGTGGAAAACAAAAACTCCCGACCAGGAATCCTGGTCGGGAGTTGGAATGAAGGAATCAGAAACGATTCCGACGAATTAGAAGGTCACGCCGAGTTTCACGCCGCCGAAGAATTCGCTTTCCTGAGCATTGTTCAGGTGGCGAGTGTCGAGGGAGATGTTGTAGGCCATGTAAGGGGTCAGAGTTGCCGTCTTCGTCAGCTTGATTGGAGCAGACAGAGAAGGGATGATGTGAGTCAGACCGCTCAAGCTGCCACGGCGATTTGGAGCACCACCAACGCCAGCTTGTGTCTGGGTGTAGTAGTCGCCAAATCCATAGCCCATCTTCACGGCAGGCACGAGGCTCATCCATGAGGTGATTTCGATCGGAGCGTCAGCGCCGATTTCAGCATAGGAAGCACCAATGGTGAAGTCATAGTAGTAGCCACCATAGACGTTCACTGGTCCAACGGAGCTAGCAACAGTCAGACCGACTTCTTCAGCACCGCTCTGATTCAGTTCGCCAGCTCCAACAGGAATACCGCCATTGGTACCGGAATTTCCATCAAGGAATTCATAGTGGGTGTAAACCAGACCAAACTTGGCGAAACCAGCGTCATAAGTGAGGGACGTGGAGAGGTCGAGTTCAGAATAGTCGAAGGAGCCCTTGCCCTTTGGAGCGCCGTTGCCCATTGGGGTGCCGGCGGTGCTTGTATAGAGAGCGCCGAAGCCGAGGGAAAGCTGCTCCGTGAGAGGAACGCTCAGGCTGAGGCCTGCCCAGACGGTGTTGTCAGCGAAATAACGGCCGCGGAAGTAGTAGCGGGTATCGTAGCCGGTTTCCATGCTTGCACCAAGGGTGTCAAGCAGTGCGCCGGATTCCTCAACTGGAGGGATCACAGCTTTGCCGCTCTTACCGCTAGGAGCGGAGGTTCCGGCGAATGCGTTCAGGCTCGCGCAAGCGGCCAAAACCAGCGCCGACTTCGTGATGACAGTTGTCATGCTTTTCAATTTCATGATGGTCGATTTAGGTTGGTTGATTTAGGTTGGTTGATTTATAGGTTGGGGTGTTTAGTCCGGGAGACCTCACGCCTTAGCTGACCAATAAAGCATCTGCCGGGGCAATGCCAAGCATCTTTTCTGAAAATATTAAGTTCCGCGACTCCTGAGGCCTAAAAATCAAATCTTGGCAAACTGTTAAGGTGCCAAAAAATAAGGGTGAACCGTGATATTAACCTGTGGCAGCGACAAGATTTGCACCTGTACTTGATCTGTTGGCTCTTACATTTCAACCGGGGTGCATTGAGAAATCGGCCAAGTGCATTGCTCGCGACGTGAGGTGAAGCCTCCAAATAGTTATAACGGCATCGAACCTTCCTCTGATGTTTGTGATTGCCTACTGTTTGGAAAACTCGAGATCAAGCGCGTCTAAGTACCTCGAGACGGGGTCTTTGCGTTTGGGCAACTCTTTTTGAATGGTCTCAGGCAGTTTGATGTAGTCCTCAAAAAGTCCAGACATGCTCGGCGATGAGTTTGCTTCGCTGACATCTAGGAGATCTCTTACAGCTTTGCTTTGATTCAGGGCCGTCTGACTTCTTTCGTGCAGCTTCTTAAGGCGCTCGGCGACGTTGTTTTCTTTTCCCGCACTCAGTTCACTGATCAGAGCGGCGTAGTCGGCGACGATGGGACGAAAAAGCACCGCACAACGCTGCTGCAAGGCATTTAGGGCTGCAATGTTGTGCTGAAGAATATCACTCCGGTCCTTTCGTTTCATGATTGCTGGGTAGTTGCTTAGGGAGACAGTGGCATTGGTCAGCGGTTCTTCTTTGATGGGTGCAGTGGTTTTGGCCTTTGGTGCTTTGGCTTTGGTTGCCTTGGATGCTTGGGCTTTCTTGGGCTCAGGCTTGGCTTCAGGCGTTTGAGTTGGTTCACTTGTTTTGAGAGTCTTTACTTCCGTCGTTCCCTTCTTCGTGGGTTCGGATGTCGTTACGTCCTGCTGCGGCATGGATTCTTTATTTGCGGGAATTGCCACAGGAACTGGCGTCATTGCGGGCTCATTTTGAGCCTCGCCCTCTTTCTTTTTGGCCGGACCGAATAGAGAACGGAGGTTGATGAGGTCGCGTTTTGGTTTGGGTGCTACCGGTGCTGCACTTGGGGGAGGTGTTTCCGTCTCGAGTTTGGGCATCGCTTGCGGATTGGATGTCGTCTCTTTGACCGGTGGGGTGACTTGGGCTCCAGGATCGGGTTTGTCAGTCGGCAATGCGGTTCCTTTTTCCCCCGGGTTCTCGACGATCGTGCTTTTCGTTCCGGCCTTGGATTTTCCTTTCTCTGACTGTGTCGGAGATTCTTCGGATGCGGGGATTGCCACGGCTTCTGGTATCGGAATCGTGGCAGGCGCATTTTGGGTCGCTTGCTCCTTCTTTTTATTCGAACCCGGCCCGAAGAGGGAACGCATGTTAATGAGGTCTCGTTTTGTCTTTGATTTGGAGACCGCAGGCGCGGGCAGAGCCTCAGTTTCGGGCATCGCTTCCGGACCGGGTTTTGCCTCGATAATTTGTGGTTTGGTCTCGGATTTCGGGTCTGGCTTAGCGACGGGTTTGTCGATTTCTACTTTGGGTTCTTCCTTGGGCAGAGGCTTCGGACTATCTGCCTCCTTCATTTTTTGTTCAGGTGGATTTTCTGCGGCCGGCTTCTCCTCAGTTTTTTTCTTTCCTCCAAAAAGGCCCAAAAAGCGCTTTTTGCCCTTAGCCGGCTCTTCCGTTGCAGATTCCTGATAAATATAAGCAACGAGGTCGGTGGGCGATGTCAGCCAGTCGGCGAAGGTGCCTGCAGTCGATTGGGGTTTAGCGGGCGGGGCTTCAGGTTGGGGTGGGGCGGAGGAGTCTTTCGCCGGGATTTCCTGTTTGGTGTTATTTTTCGGGATGGTCTTGTCCCGGCCCTTGCGGAACCAATTGGCCGGATTCAGCATGGAGGGTTTTTTATCCTCTTGAATCTCTCTCACGGGCTCTTCCTTGAGCGTTGTTGAAATAGCCTTGTCTTGTGGCGGGGTTTCTTTGGGGGTGGTGGCGGCGGGTTTGGAAGTCTCACCAAACCAACGATTAAACAGAGGTTCGCGTTCGACGGAGCGATTCACCCTTTTCTCACTGCCTGCAGGCGCAGCTTCCGGCATCTGGGGTTTTGGCGGTGTTTCGTCAATCTTTGCCTGTTCCATGGCCTGAGTGATTTTGACTTCCTTCAGGGTGGTTTCAGCGATGGCGGCGGCGATGACTTCATCGTTGCTGGCTTTTCTCCGTCCAAAAGGATTTAGGCGGCTGAAAAGGGATCGTTTTTTCTCCTCCGTGGGTTCGGCTTCTGTCGCGGGGGCGGGCTCTGCCGCAGTGCCCGCGACTTTTGGTTGGGGCTTGACCTCAACGGTGGGTGCTGCTGCTGAGACGTTTACCACAGGTAGCGGCGCGGGTATCTCACTGGGCCTGGCCTGATAATGGAGTGTCAGCGCAGCTTCGAGGGCCTTCACGGTTTCAGCGGCACTGAGGGATTCAGAAACACCCGGATTGGATAGACTGGCGAGTTGGAGCGCCCACCATTTGTTCAGGCTGGCCGGACTCGTGGTGAAACTTGGGAAGGCTTGATTGAGCAAATCACGCTCAGGCCGAGAATCGCTGGAGAGGCTGCTCAGAAACTGATTCAGTCGTCGGCCGCCCTCTGGTTGATCGAGCAGGGCGAGCACCAGTGCGCAGCAGGAAGTCTGGTAAATAGTCTTGGAAAGGCCATCCATTTCGACGGGGGAGGCTTCAATGATTTCCTCAATGCCAAAAATCTTCCCCGATTTAAAGATGGCGGCGAAGAGTGCGCTCGGGCGCGTGTGCTTGCGGTAGTCCAGGGCTTCGATGACCCCGGTGTAAAGCCAGTTCGGCAATAGAACGGTTCGCTTGCTTGTCAGTTCTTTTTGATTTCGCAAAATGCGTTCAGCCAGCAGAGCTCGGATGAGTTCTGAGCGCACATCAGACGGGCGTAAATCGGGGCGCAAATTGATGGTGACTTGAATGTGAAATCCACCGTGAGTGATCGCGGAGACGGCCATGTCAGCCGCCTTGTCACCCTTCTTCGCCGCTTCGCCTGAATTCAGCAGCACGACGATCGGTAGCGCCCAGGGTTCGTGATCACGAAGCAGTTTTCCGAGTTCCGTGCTGATCTCCTCACAGCGGGAGGAGAAAGCGCTACGGAGGGACAGGTCATTGCCATGCACAATGAACTGCCCGCTGCTGCTTGTGGAGGATACGGTTTTGTTTTTGTTCAGCGATGTGCTGGGAACGACGGTTGTCTCCGGTGGTGGCAGGTTCGGAATACGACTCGGCTCAGCGGCCGGTTCTGCCTTCAATTGCCCGGGCATCGGAGGAGCCACTGGCACGACTGCTGGGCCAGGATTCGGGATGGAGGGAGGCTGGGGAGGAGGGATTTTGACGGCAGCGGCTTCCCGCAATGCCTGGCTGATATCCGAGGGCAACTGGGCAGCAAGCCGGCAGACACTCAGTAGAATGAGAGAGAAAATGAGGGCAGTGGAAGGTGACATGAAGGACGAGGGGCGCGTTAAGGGAAACGTGGATCGAGCACCAGCTTATGTTCAGCCACGCGCACTTGGTTCATTTGGAAAAGAGCATGGATCTCTTCCTGAAGCGCTTCATTCAGGCTCTGCAGCGCCGGAGCCAGCGGCCGCAGCAGACCCCGCGGCACTTTCAGGTGTCCGTAGGCACCACCCACGATCTCGATTCGAAAGTTTTTTTCGAGTCGCACTACGCTCAGGTCAACCGTCGCAGTGCTCCAGTGACCGGACACATTCCAGACCAATGTCACATGTGCCACTTCAGGCTCCAGCTCCAGATGCAGGTTTTCAAACTGAACCCACCGGGCAAGAGGTCCCTGTCGTCGTGCGCTGAGCACCTTCTCAAGATGCCGGTTCACTTCGGTCTCGCTGATCACGATCACTCCAGCCCCCTTGATGGCTGCCTGCTTGAGGTCATCCACCGGGTCACGGTTTTTGCCGCCTCCCTTGATTGCCACTCCTGGGGGTAAGGTCACCGGGCGATGAGCTACCCAGGCAGCGCCGCCCAGTGCGCTCAGCGTGATGAGGAGCAGGAGATGGATGAGAAATTTCACAGGCCATCGATCATGCACCACATTCGGGCAGGGCGGCAAGTGCTAACCTGACCTGTTACGGATGCAATTTAGGGAGCAGGCGGAGATGCAGGCTTCGCCGGAGCCGGTGGCGCGGCGGGTGAACTTGCCGCAGCGCTGGTGCCTGCTGATCCAGAATCCGAGTCTTTCTTGGCTCCTGCCTTATAGTTATCGCTGCGATAGTCGGTAATGTAGAAGCCGCTACCTTTAAAAATAAGACCTGCACCCAGGCCGATGAGGCGTTTGACAGGTCCGGGGCAACCTTCCTTCGGGCAATCCGTCAGATGCGGGTCCTTCATGGACTGGCGTGCCTCGAACTTGTGTCCGCAGGCCTGGCATTCATAATCGTAAGTGGGCATGGCTGATCCGTGGGGGTAAAAGTGAACCGGAAGCTATGCGGGCGGCATTGCTCCGGTGCAAAAGGATTCTCAGCACCTGCCTACACCATTTCGGGAACTTCAAAGCCTTGGCGGTACTCTCTCTTTAACAGTGCCAGAGCTTCTGGGGTGGCAGTGGGGCCGATCAGCGTTTCCTTCCCGGCATCGATCTCCAGCATTGCACCCACTCGCAGGTCGCCGGGCTTCAGCGTGATCTCGTTTGCGGTGAGGTGTGCGGGCAGATCCTCGATCACTTCCTGCCAGGGTTGGAATTCCTTGAGCTGTGCCTTTGCCAGGTCGTAATCTCCTACCTGACCCAGACGCCAGGATAGGTTCCCCAAATGACACCAGGCGCTGGAATAGTGGATTTTTTCGATCTCCCCGTTCAGGTCTTCCGTCTTCCGGCTGCGGATTGCGGAAATAAAGTTGGCCGCATGCTTGGCACCGCCATCACCCTTGAATTTCTGGATCACCTTGCCGGAGGCATCGTGGGCCGAGCCGCCACCGCGTCCGCCCTCGTAATAGCCACCTTCGCACTCGATCACCATGAAAGCCGAGGTGCGGCGGCGGCGGTAAACATCACCCGCCTTCATGCCCTTTTGACGCGGAAGATTATGCACGTCCATCACCACGGGCACATCACCTGTGTCGATGTACATGAAGTGCGTGTTCGGCGTTTCGCCGGCATCATTCCAGCCAAAGCGGCCTCCGCCGGCAAGCACACGCTTTGGCAGGGTAATCTTGTCGCGGAAGACCACGTTGCGCAGATCATCGAGGATGTGCGGCCCCCAGTTGCCCAGTTCGCCATTGCCTGTGTTCCAGTTCCAGTGCCAGTCGTAATGGAACTTTTCCCTCAGGATCGGGATGTCCTGCGCCGGGCCTAACCAAAGATTGTAATCCACGGTTGTGGGAGGCGTGATCGGAGTCTCGCGTTTGCCGATGGAGGCGCGCATCCCGTAATGATTGCAGCGCACATACTTGATTTTTCCCAGTGCGCCGGAGTCCAGATAGGCCTTCAACTCCAGGTGAAAAGGATCACTGCGCTGTTGTGTGCCGCCCTGCACGATCCGGTTGTACTTGCGTGCCGCCTTCACCAGCTGGCGGCCTTCCCAAATGTTGTGGGAGATCGGTTTCTCCACGTACACATCCTTCCCGGCCTGGCAGGCCCAGATCGAGGCCAGCACATGCCAGTGATTGCCCGTCGAGACCACCACCGCATCGATGGACGGGTCTTCCATGACTTTGCGCAGATCCTGTGTCGTCTTCGCATTGGGGTAGGCCTTCTTTGCCCGGTCCAGTGCGGCCGTGTCAGCATCGCAGAGATAGGCGATTTCCACGCCAGGAACCTTTGCCATGCGGCCTGCGTTGCCCGAGCCCTGGCCGCCGAGCCCGATGCTGGCGATGCGGATCTTGTCATTTGCACCCAGCACACGCGAGGCGGAAAGGGCAGTGGTGGCGAGCGCTGTATGGCGCAGGAATGAGCGGCGGGTTAGGTGGGTCATCATAGAAGATCCAGAATACTGGATCAGATCAGCACGCCAAGTCACCTGGAAAGTTTTCAACGCATGCTTGGTTCTGCGATTCAGGCGGAGAAGTGAACTTCTCACAAGACAGCGCAGGGAGACTTTGATAGAAGATCCAATCATGCCCCTCCTCACTGATCGCAAAACGAAACCGAAGTATGATGTGATCGTTGTCGGCTCCGGCGCAGGCGGCGGGATGGCGGCACTGATTCTGGCGCTCAATGGAGTGAAGGTGCTCATGGTCGAAGCCGGACGGAACTATGAGCCGGCAGCGGAAACTCCCATGTTCAATACGCCTGAAATGGCGCCGCTGCGCGGTGACAGGACGCCCGTCCGTCCGTTTGGACATTACGACGCCATGATCGATGGAGGCTGGCAGGTGCCTGGTGAACCCTACACAAACAAGCCGGGCACGGAAGGCAACTTCTGGTGGTGGCGCTCAAGAATGCTCGGTGGCCGCACGAATCATTGGGGCCGCATCTCACTGCGTTTTGGCGAGTTCGACTTCAAACCAAAATCGCGTGACGGACTGGGCGTTGACTGGCCGATGAGCTATGGCGACATCGCGCCGTGGTATGACCGAGTGGAGCAACTCATCGGCGTGTATGGTGAGAACGATGGAATTGCCAATGCCCCGAACTCCTCCCCCGGAGTGCTTTTGCCGCCACCGAAACCGCGACTCGGTGAACTGATGGCAAAGAAGTCGGGCAGGAAAACAGGAGTTCCCATCGTGGCAGCGCACCGTGCCGTGCTCAGTCAGCCATTGGATTGGAAGAACCTGCCCCGGCAGCTCTTCCCGAACAATCCGAAAGCCCAGGAGATTCTGGGCAGGGACATGATGGGCCGCGCGGCCTGTTTCTGGGCCACGGATTGCCTGCGCGGTTGCAGCATCCGTGCGAATTTCCAGAGCACCACCGTCCTCCTGCCTGCCGCGCTGTCGACAGGGAATCTCGACATCATCACCGACGCCATGGTGCGTGAAGTGACGATGGAAAATGGCAGGGCATCAGGCGTGCATTACATCGACAAAAAAACGCGTCGTGACGCGGTGGTGAAAGCCCGGGTGGTCATCGTGGCCGCCAGCACCTGTGAAACAGCACGCATACTTCTGAACTCCAAATCGCAGGACAAAGCAGGGCTCGCCAACTCCAGCGGACAGGTCGGCAGGAACCTCATGGACAGCGTCGGCACAAAACTCGGCGCACACATTCCCGCACTCGAAGATGCGCCGATCCTCAATGAAGATGGGGCCGGCGGCCTGCATGTGTACTCACCCTGGTGGCTGGTGAATGACCACGCCAGGCTTGGCTTTGCGCGCGGCTATCACATCGAGATGGGCGGCGGGCGGCGCATGCCCCTGGTGGGCAGTTTCAGCCATCTCGATCAAACCAGTCCCGGCGTCTATGGCGGCAGGCTCAAAGAAGAGGCCCGCCGCTACTACGGCGCGAGCTTCAGCTTCAGCGGTCGCGGGGAAATGTTGCCGAACAAAGATTGCTACTGCGAGCTTGACCCGCAGGTCGTTGATCAATGGGGCATTCCCGTACTGCGCTTCCACTGGAAGTGGAGTGACCATGAAATCAAGCAGGCCTGGCACATGCAGCAAACCTTCGCCGAACTGATCGAGGGCATGGGCGGCAGGGCCAGTCCGCTCAGTGGGCGCGATGCCATCCAGCGGCCTGGAGAAATCATTCACGAAGTTGGCGCAGCGCGGATGGGTGACAAAGCCGATGCCAGTGTGACGAACCAATTCTGCCAGACTTGGGACGTGAAAAATCTCTTCCTCATGGACGGCTCAGTCCTGCCCAGCAATCCCGACAAGAATCCCACCCTCACCATCATGGCCCTCGCCTGGAGATCGTGTGAATGGCTGATGGGTGAGATGAAAGCCGGGACTGTTTAAGCGCAAAAAAACACAGATATTCTCGATGCACCGTTGAACTCCGGGCTGGAGTCATGTCAGCCGCGGGTGGAATTTGCATCTTGAAGCCGCGTCCATCCTCGGCAAACCTCAAGCCGATTCGATCGAAGGCACCCGTAGCTCAGTGGATAGAGCAGTGGATTTCTAATCCTCTGGTCGCAGGTTCGAT
>CAJCCF010000722.1 GCA_903960845.1 uncultured Verrucomicrobiota bacterium
ATTCGAAGCGCATGCGGCCTGGCCGGCTCACCGAGAGGGTGCCCTGAACGACCGTGCCGCCGGGATTCGACTGGACGAAGCGGGCCTGCATGGTGCGGATGCCGTTGAAGTAGCGCTCCACTTCCGCAACCTGCGGATCATGTGTGACTGCGGTTCCAATACAATCTGGTCTCATGTCCCACTGCCAAGGATTCCGTTCGACCTGTCTTTTGCAGGCTTTTTGCCTGCTGGCATTGCTATGTCTCAGTGCCTGTGAGGACTTTCGAGTGCCAGCACTTGAGAAACTGAAAGGCAAGGTAAAATCGAAGCCGGCGCCCGCTGAAAAAGTAGAGGAAAAAGCAGACGAGCAAACGGATGCCAAGACTGCCGGAACTGAAGACAAGACCGGCGACAAAGCTGAAGACAAGACTGAAGACAAGACTGAAGACAAGACTGCTTTGGTTGAGGATAAGGACAAAAAAACCGGCAGGAATGATGGCAAGGGGATGACGCCCGAGGAAGAACTTGAGGCCATCAAAAAGCAGTTCGATCAGCCAGCCGCGCCTGTTGCTCCTGTCGCGGCTCCAGCGGTGGAACTGAGTTTTCTCCTGAGCATGAATTTCGCGGAGGCCAAGGAGATATCGGGACAAAGCATGGAACTGCCGCTCGGCGTGCGTGTGGCAGCAGACAAGATCGAGGTGCTGAAATTGGATCGTGAAAATCAGCCCAAGCGTGTGCGCGCCAAGGGTAAAGTGTACCTCGAAAGCGGAGTGGGTGAGGACACCGCCAAGGTGCTTTGTCAGGAGGCTTACATCACCGCCGGTGAGATCATCCTGCGTGGCAAACCCATCATCCAACGCGGAGGCAGCATCATTGAGGGCCTGGAGGACAGCACCGTCGCTTACATGATCGGCATGCGCCTGCGGGTGATAGGGCTGCACCGCGCCACGAATTCAGACGACATGCTCGCGGCGCAACCTGATCTCGGTCCATGGACTGGCGGACCGAATCCGATCCTGCCGCCATTGGGTGAGGATGCTGTTCCCAATAAGATCCGCGATGAAATGCAGAAAGCCGCAGAGGCTGAAGCCCTGCTCCAGCATCACCGCGCTGAGGCTCTCAAGCAACCCGAGGCGCCTCCTGCTCCGTGGGTCAAAGGTGAACCGAAAATGAAAGCGGCACCGTCCGTCAAACCTGCTGTCGATGTTTTGAAGGAATCAGCCGCTCAAATTGAACCAAAGATGAAAGAAGCTCCGCCTGCCAAGCAGGCTCCGAAGGATGATTCAAAAGCTTTGCCGGTTCCCGGCGCAATTGAAGAGCCAGCGTCTGATAAGCCGGTGAAAAAGGCAGGCAAAAAGTCCACGCTCTTTCATTGGCTCAAGTCATCCAAGGCAGGCTGAAAAGTGAAACGGACGACAGTTCACTTTTTCGGCGCGGGCGCTGTTTGTTTCGGATAGCCGGGAAGTTGGACGACTGAGACTTTAGCTTCTGTCGGGAAGTCGGCTGGAAGGTCGGCCGTGGCCCGGGTGTCTCCGGTGGCGGCCCATTCGGTGCCGCGCTGGAGTGTCTCATAGAAGCCGCGATCGAGCATGGAGTAGTCGGCATGGCCGAGCGTGGTGTGAAACACGCGGCCCTTTCCGTAGCTGAGAGCCATGAGATTGGGCTCGTTCTGTCCAGTGAGGTCCGACGTGGCGGTGGCAAGGACTTCAACGTTCTCGGCAGGGCCGCGCAACCGGCTGTACAACTCGTCCTTGGCATGCATCCAGCGCTTGGGCAGGCCGCGGGTGACGGGGTGAGCGGTGTTTTGAATTTCGACGATGAACTCATGCTGGGCACCATGAGCGCCGCCATTGCCCTTGCTGGTGTCGCGGAACAGCTTGCCATCTTTGACATAGAGCCAGGGGCCCGAGGTTTCGTTGCGACCGCCCCACCCACCCACACCAATCATTTGGTTATACTCGGCCCAATCGGGAAAGGAATTGTTGGCGGCGTGGATGGAGACAAAACCGCCGCCGCCTTTGACGTAGTTGTCGAAACTGCCGCGCACGGCCACGGGCCAGGGTTCGCCGTTGTAGTTGCTGATGATGGCGGCGTAGTTGCTGAAAGCGGGGTGCCAGTCCTTCCATGCATCGGCGGGGGAGTTCTTAGGCGGAGTGGTGCTGACTTCGACGGTGAATGCTCCGCTGCTCTCAAGGGCATCTTTAAGCACCGGCGTGGTGATGTCCCACTTGTGGTTGTTTTGGCCGTCAACGATGAGGACTTTGAGCTTGTCAGCCGCAGGAGCACTGAGTGTTAGCGTGAGGGTGGCAAGGGCGAGGAGAGTGTGGCGCATGGGGGCGTTTTATCGAACCCGGGCGTGGATGGCAAGAGGCAAAAACGGCGGCTGATTTTTGTTGCCGACGAAGCGTGGATTGATCGCGGGCAATCAGTATAATGCGGGATGCACCACGGATTAGCGTGATTGAAGATCAAAAACAACGCACTGAAAACCGGTGCCGATCGGCTGGTTGCCCGTATTTGTCCGTGTTTTTCACCCCAACGATCTCACGCCTCCGGTTGCTGGATCAGGAAAACTGACCGCCGTTCCCGGCGGTGTGTCCGGCATGGCCCATTCGTTTGGCGATTTTAAGTTGTGCCGTTTAACAGAATGGAGGTGGTGATCCGCGCGTTTGTGGTTTTTCCGGGAGGCATCTTCAACCGCGGAACCGGACAGGGAGCCTCTGCAACTCCTCCTGAAAACAGGATGGGGAACCCGAAGAATCAGTATCCGCTCTTTACTCTGAGGATGAATCCCGGTTAAATTAGAAAATACTGCGGAATTTTCCGCCGGTATTCATCATCCCCCATCCCATCATTCCGAGTTATGAAATCAAGTCGAACCAGTAGCATGCTTCTGGCGCTCCTTTGCGGCAGCACATTCGTCAAAGCCGATATCCTGATGCTCAAGAACGGCACCAAGGTCGAGGGCAGCATCCTTCAGCAGAATGACCAGGGAGTCCGCATGAAGTACAAACTCACGCCGAAGATCATGGATGAGAAGGTCTTCACGTTGGCTGAAATTGCCCAGATCATCAAACAGCGGCCTGAGGAGGTGGAGGTGATTGAGTTGCGCAAAGTTCTGCCGACGCCGGATCTGGTGAAAGCAGACGAATACGAGCAGATCATCCAGGATCGCCTGAGGCCGTTTGTGAACAAGTATGCAGGAACGCCTGAGGCCAAGGAAGTGGATGGCATCATCGCCAAGCTTCAGGAGGAGAAGACCATGGTCTCAAACGGCCAGGTCAAACTCGAGGGAAAATGGCTGAGCCCCAAGGAGTCCAAAGCCGAGACGTTCAATGTGGAGGCTTTCAGAATTGTCAGCGCGATGCGCAAAAAAGCAGCCAAGCAAGACTACGTCGGCGCACTGCGTGAGTTCGATCTTCTGATGATGCCGCGTCCGGCTTATACCGGTTCCCTCTATTTCGTCCAGGCGATCCCGGAGACTTTGGCTCTTTTGGACAAGTGGACGGCGGTGCTGGATAAAATGGCCTCCGAGCAACCGCAGCTTGCCAAAGTCCGTGAGGATGGGTTGAGCAAACTGCAGGAGCCGGACCTGTCGCGGACAAGAAACGCCATCGCGGATGAGCTCGCCAAATGGCGTGCCATGAGCGATGCGGATAAGCGTCAGGGAATCCGCTGGGTGGCTCCTTACAAGTATGAACTGGCAACCATTGAGGAGTCGCTGAAAATGGCGACCGAGGAGCGCACCCGTCTTCAGACTTACAATCTCGAATCCCTCAAGGCGCAGAGTGATGTTTACATGGCCTGCTACCGGAAGATCGGTGAGGGCGATTACGCGGGTGGTTCTGCTGCCTTTGCCCGCGTGCAGGCGCTGAATCTCCCTCAGGATGCCCGTGAAGTGGAAAATGATCTGCGTCAGCGGCTGCTGAAACTGTATGGGCAGCTGGTCAAAGAGAATGCCAAGGGCGCTGCCGCGGCCAGTGGCTCCGCCGCCATCGGCGGTTCCGTGGGTGCAGGCAAGGATAGCCGGGTTGCCCAGATTTTGGCTGAAGCAGGTGCCACTCAACCTGCTGCCAGCAGTGGTCAACCGGCGGCGGCTGGAGCCATGGCACCCGCTGCTGCGGCTCCTGGAGCGACTGCGCCCGCAGGCCCGGCCGCCGCGCCAACTGCAGGAGTTGCACCCGCCCCTGTCCAGGCCGCCCCTGCTCAGGCATCGCCAGTCGCAGCCGCTCCCCGTCCGGTGGCGGCTCCAGCTCCGCAACAGCAGGTCAATCAGGCTCCCGCCGCCCCAATGCCACCGCCGATGATGCCCATTGAGCCGGAGGAAGAGTCGAATCTCCAGTTATACGTCATCATTGGCATGGCCCTGGTGATCGTGGGCATGGGGCTGGCATTCTTGAAGCAGAAGAAGAAATCCGAATGATGTCCGGAGTCGTCATTCGCGAGATTTCAGCATCCCACTGATTTTACGGCCACTTTGGGGTGGCAAAAGGCGGGAACCCATCCGACAGTCCGTCACTTTCCCAGCCAAACTCCTTGCCACGACCAGCGTCGTTGGGTAAAAGCTGTTTTGCCCAACGAAAGCAGCTACGTTTTTTATGAAGTTCACGATCAGCAAGGAGTCCCTCCAGCAGGCTATTCAACAGGTTCAGCACGTCGTCAGCACCCGCACGACGCTGGCCATCCTATCCAATGTGTTGCTCCGCGCCAAGGATGGCGTTCTGGAGTTGACCACCACGGATCTGGATGTCGGCGTCACCTGCACGGTGGCCGCAGACGTCCAGGAAGAAGGGGCCACGACGCTGCCCGCCCGCCGTCTTGCCACGATCATTCGTGAACTGCCAGCCGAGGACATCGACATCAGCGTGGACGAGAAGAACATCGCCTCCATCCGCAGCGGCCCTTCCTTTTTCAAGGTGCTCGGACTTACCAGTGAGGAGTTCCCGGCCCTGCCCCGTTTTGACGATGCACGCGAGTTCAAAATCGAGCAGGCTGTCTTGCGCGAGTGTCTTCGCAAGACCTCGTATGCCATCTCCACCGATGAGACGCGTTATGTCCTCAATGGCATTTTGTTCTCCTTCAAAAACAATGCCCTCACGATGGTGGCCACCGACGGACGCCGCCTCGCCATGGTCGAGCAGGAACTCGAGTTTCCGCAGAGCCAGGAAATTGATATCATCGTTCCCACCAAGGCCGTGAACGAACTCTCCCGTCTGCTGGGTGACAATGGCGACGTTCTTATCCGCGTCACCGGAAGTCAGGTGGGTTTTGACCTCGGCGACAGCCTGCTGATCAGCAAGTTGATCGACGGTAATTATCCAAACTACCGCCAGGTCATCCCCGGTGAAGCCAAGGAGCGCATCGCTCTGGATCGCGAGGTTTTTCTCAAGGCCATCAGCCGCGTTTCCCTGCTCGCCAGCGAGAAATCCAACTCGGTCAAATTCCAGTTCACTCCCGGTCAGGTTGAGATCATCGCCAGCAGCCCGGATATCGGTGAGGCGCGTGAAACCATCGCCATCAATTACAAGGGAGCCGTCATCACCATCGCTTTCAATCCCGAGTTCACCATGGCTCCGCTGCGCAACATCAGTGCTGACGAAGTGCATCTGCACCTCATTGATGACATCAGTCCCGGTGTGCTCCGCAGCGGCACCAACTTCCTCTATGTGCTCATGCCCATGCGCGTGAACAACTAACGCATCTCAGCCTCAATCCCCCACCACGCCGATGCTCCGCCCCACACTCCTACTCCTCGCGCTCGCGGCTCTTGCCGCCTGCCAACCTTACACCGAGCCACAGCCGCGTCCCTTCGCGAATCGCGGCGGACGCTCCTTGGACAAGCCACCACGCTATGGCGACAGCAACCGCATGGTGGAGCCCATCGCCCCTGCGCCCGCGCCCGCACCAGCCCCGGATGGTATTAATCCGTTGACCATTCCTCCTGGAGCCAACACGACACCGGTTGTCGATCCGGGACTCACCGTCACACCTCCGGGTGCCACGCCTCCAGGTGCGGCCCCTCCAGCGGGTGCTGCTCCTGGTGCCCAGCCCCCAGCGGCCCCGGGTGATGTGCCCTTCGCCCGCACTGTTCCCGGCAAACCGGGCTACGTCTTCAGTCCGAAGGATTCCAAGAAAATCATCAGCGTAGATGGCCTCCGCCCTGGCTCGAAAGCCAAGGACCCTGAGACGGGCGAGGTTTTCCGTGTGCCTTATCAGTGATCTTCACTGAAAAAGCCTGACCCTTATCGAAAGCCGACCCTCACGGGTCGGCTTTCTTTTTCGATAAAACATCAGCGACTATTCCGCGTAACCCCTTTCCTCATATGCTCCGCTTCCTGCCTCTTTTGCTCCTCTTGCCCCTTTCGGCCCTCGCCGCCGGAAAGCCCCTCAAAGCCCTCCTGATCGCGGGCGGTTGCTGCCATGATTATGCGAAACAGCACGAGATCCTCAGCAAAGGCATTCAATCGCGTGCCAATGTGCAGGTCGATGTCGTGTGGACGGATGACAAGTCCGTGACACCGCCGCTGCCGCTTTATGACAACCCGGACTGGGCCAGGGGTTACGACATCATCATCCATGACGAATGCGCTGCAGGCGTGAAGGACCTTGCGCTGGTGAAGCGCATCCTTGATGTGCACCAGACCATCCCTGCCGTGCATCTGCACTGCGCCATGCACAGTTTCCGCACCGGCACGGATGCGTGGTTCAAGCATCTTGGACTCCAGTCCGCCTCCCACGGCCCGCAGGAGCCGATTGCGATCACCTTTGTCGATCAGGAACACCCGATCACCAAGCCTCTCGCCAGCTGGACCACGATCAAGGAGGAGCTCTACAACAACGTGAACCTCTTCGACGCGCATCCGCTGGCCATGGGCAGGCAGACCGTCAAAGGCAAGGACGTGGATTATGTCGTGGCCTGGACGAACGAAAAGCAGGGTGCGCGCAGTTTCAGCACCACCATCGGGCATAACAACGACACCGTCGCCGATGCGCGCTACCTCGACCTGCTCACGCGCGGCCTGCTCTGGGCTTGCGACCAATTGAACGCGAGTTACCTCACGCCCTTCACCGGGCAAAACAAAGTCACCTTTGTGCCCGCCAAGCCCGTCGAGGCACCAAAACCACCGCCCGTGCCGAAAGATGCCACCGGCATCAAAGCCACCGCCAGCAGTGAGGAGAGCGGCAAAAACAACTTCGCCTGGCGTGCCGTGGACAATGACGAAGGCACCCGCTGGTGCGCCAGCGGCCCGGATTATCCGCAGTGGTTGCAGCTTGAACTTGAGAAACCACAGGCACTCACCGGCATCGAGACCTCGTGGGAGAACCAGGGCGTGTATCACTTCAAAGTCGAAGGCAGCACCGATGGCAAAACCTGGACCACACTCGTCGATGGCAGCGCGAACGAGAAGACCGCGCCTTACTCGAATGACTTCGCCAAAGCCGACGGCATTCGTTTTGTGAAGGTGCATGCGCTCGGCAAAAAGAGCGGTGGCTGGGCCAGCATCCGCGAGGTGCGGCTCAAAGGCCCCGGCATCAAAGCCATCGCGCCGAAGCTGAGCGCGGAGCAGCAGAAAGATTATGACAAGGCGAATGATCCCAACGCCAAGGAAGGCAACGTCGCACCGAAGATTGTCAAACTCACCCCCGAGCAGGAGGCGGCCATTCTCAAAGACGTGAAGGTCGCCGATGGTTTCGACGTCACGCTATTCGCCAGCAGCGCCGCCGCAAATTATCCCGTGTTTGTCGCCGCGGCGACGGATGGCACACTTTATGTTAGCAGTGACGGAAACGGCTCGCTGGGCCGCAATCCGAAGCGCGGTCGGGTCATCCGCCTGCGCGATCTCGATGGCGATGGTCGTGCGGATGAAACGAAGGTCTTTTGCGAGGTCGATGCGCCGCGCGGGCTCGTGTGGGATCACGACCGGCTTTACCTCGTGCATCCGCCGCACCTCAGCGAGTTCATTGATGCCGATCACGACGGCGTCGCCGAGAAGCAGAACATCCTCGTGAAAGACATCGCCTTCGGATACAAAGACCGCCCCGCCGATCACACCACGAACGGCCTTAGCCTCGGCATCGACGGCTGGCTGTACATCGCCGGCGGCGACTTTGGTTTCATGAAGGCCACCGGCACCGATGGCAGAACGCTCCAGCATCGCGGTGGCGGCGTCATCCGCGTGCGTCCCGACGGCACCGGCCTCGAGATCTACTCCACCGGCACGCGCAACATCCTCGAAGTCGCCATCAGCCCGCTGATGGACATCTTCGCCCGCGACAACACGAACGACGGCGGCGGCTGGAACGTGCGCTTCCACCACTTCACCGGTCTCGACGACCACGGCTACCCGCGCCTCTACAAAAATTTTAATGATGAGTGCATCCAGCCTCTTGCCGACTACGGCGGCGGCAGTGGTTGCGGAGCCGTTTACATCGACGAGCCCGGATTCGGTCAGTGGAACAACGCCCCCTTCACCTGCGACTGGGGCAGCGGCGCTCTCTGGCATCATCAGGTGAAGCCCAAAGGCGCGACGTTTGAAGAAACCCGCAAGCCCGAGCCCTTCATCAAAATGACCCGCCCCACCGACGCCGATGTGGACGGCATGAGCCGTGTCTATTGCGCCAGCTGGAAAGGCGCGACCTTCGACTGGGCCGGACCGGATGTCGGTTACATCGTGCAGGTGAAGCCGAAAGGCTTCAAACCGGAGCCGCTGCCGGATTTCGCGAAGGCGAAGGATGAGGAGCTGGTGAAGTTACTCGACCTCACCCAGCCGCAGAGCTACCGCCGCCGGATCGAAGCGCAGCGTGAGTTGCTGCGTCGCCACAACAAGCAGGCGGACAGCTATCAGGCTCAGTATGCCGCGCTGCGCACAGCGGAGCGCAATCAGGTGGCTTCGCTCAAAGAAAAAGCCTCGGATGATGAAGTCATCGCGGCCATTGCTCATGCCGATCCGGTGATCTCGCACACAGCGATTCGCGCCGCCGCCTTTCGCCGACTCTTCAAGCAAGCCTTTGCCGCTCTCGATGGCTCCAGCAGCGATCGCGCAGGCATTCTGCGCTCACTTGCCATGATGCACGAGGCTGAAGTCGTCACCGGCCTCATCGAACGCCTCGGCAAGGCGACCGATCCAGCGTTGCGCCAGGGCATCCTCGGAGCACTCAGCCGCCTGCATTTCAAGGAAGGCGAGTGGAAGGGAGATTCGTGGGGAACGAGGCCGGACACGCGGGGGCCGTATTACCAGCCGGAAGGTTGGAGTAAAACCGACAAGATCTATGTCACCCTACGTGATGCATTGGCCAAAGCATCGCCGGAAGAAGCGACCTTCCTTGTGAAGGAGATGAGCCGGAACCGCATCCGCTCCGATGACTCACTCAAGCGCATCCTCGAACTCGCGAAGCAGGACCCGAAGGTCATCCCAGATGCCGTGGCGCAGATCGCCATGGCGGATGAGGTGCCTGCGGAGGCCGTGGAACTTCTCGTCCGACAGGTCAGACTCGTCGGACAAGTCGGACCGACGACGCTCTCTCAAGCCATCATCGCTTTGTCGAAGACCGACAGCGCTGACGGCGTTTCCGCTACTTTGGCAGCTTTGGAGCCACTCAAGAAACTCCCCGACTCCGGCAAAGACTTCGATGCCGCTTTGGCCGCCTTCTTGAACGCACCGAAGCTCGAAAACCACCATCTGCTCATCGAGCAGACTGCCGGGAAATTGGGCGGCAGCACCTCCCTCTATGCTGATGCTGCACTGCTGAATCTTGCCAGCCGCAAAAGTGGCAGTCCCGAGTCCATCCAGCTTTCGCAGAAAGCGCTCGATACAGGCTGGGCGGATGTCCAGCGGAGGCAGCAGATCCTTGCTGCGATTGGATTGATCAAACACCAGCCAAGCGCCCAGCGGGTGCTTGCCGCGCTCGATGATCCTGATCCGAAAGTTAAAGCCGCCGCCGGTCTGGCCGCCAAGGCCATGCGTCTAACCAAGATCGAGGATAAAACGCCCAAGATCGCCTCACTGAAAACGGAAGAAGCCATTGATGCCGTGCTCAAAATGAAGGGTGACATCGCCCTCGGTGAGCAAGTGTTCACGGCGATCAGATGCGTGGCCTGCCACACCGTCAGGATGGATCAGCCGCCGATGGGACCGTATCTCGGCAACATTGCACAGACCTACAAGCGTGCCGATCTGGCGGCGAACATCCTCGATCCAAACAAGACCATCGCGCAGGGATTTGCCAGCGAGGTGATCACACTGAATGACGGCACCCAGCAGTTGGGCTTCATCACACTGGAAGGCGCGAGCGAAGTGAAACTGCGTAACATCGCGGCCCAGGAGTTCACCTTTGCGGTGAAGGACATCAAGAACCGGGAGAAATTGCCGATCTCGATCATGCCGCCCGGTTTGATGAGCAACTCCACGCTGAAGGAGTTTGCCAGCCTGCTGGATTACCTGGAGTCCCTGGCAAAGAAGTGATGGAGCGCGTGTATGGCGAATGCCTGCTCGCCACTCTTTCTAAGCGCATTGATGTCCAAACCAGCCGAGACAAATGAATGATGGCGGTGCCGCTACGGCGGCGGTGAGTCGTGGGCCAAACAAGTGGCGGGCAGGCTATGCCACACTCGCGCTCCGCCGCTGCCTCGCCGCTTCGAACAGCATGACGGCTCCGGCGGCAGACACGTTGAGCGATTCCACGCCATTCAGCAGGGGAATGCGCAGACGGGCATCGCACTGCTGCATGAGGGCGGCATCCACGCCGTTGCCTTCATTGCCGAGAAGCAGGAGTGTGGGCTGCCGCCAATCGTAGTCGGTGTAGTCGATTTCGCCTTCGCCCGCAGCGGCGGCGATCTTCAGTCCGTGACTGTCACGCAGACTGAGCATCTGCTCCGCCGTGGCTCCGGTCAGGATGGGCAATCTGAAAGCTGAGCCCATGGAACTGCGCAGCACCTTCGGTGAAAAGACATCCACACTGCCACCCAGCGCCAGGATGCCACCGATGCCGGCACCCTCGGCACTGCGGATGAGGGTGCCCATGTTGCCGGGGTCCTGCACGCGATCGAGACCGAGAAAGAGGGTGGATTTCCAATCCTGCAACGCTGCCGCCGAAAGCGAAGGCCGCCGCGCCAGCAGGACGATGCCCTGACTTTGAACCGTGTCGCAGAGCGCTGAAAGAACCTCCGATGTCGTGAACAGGATGGGCACGTTGATGTCCGACAGCCGCCTCAACAGCTCGTCCTTGCGGGGTTCCTCGCGAAAAACGGAGAAACAGGTATCGATGGTTAAACCCGAGCGCAGGGCTTCTTCCGCCAGGCGCAGTCCGTCAATGTAGATCAGCCCGGGTTCGCGACCATCCCGCACACGGCGGGCGTGCTTGATGCGTTCGTTGCTGGTGCTGGTGATCTGCATGGGTTTGCGCATAGCTCAGTCGACCCGCGCACGCAAGACCGGCGCGCTGGCTCGCGTATGGCTCGACATGCTCCGAGTCCTGCCATGCCTCATCGTTTTCTCCATCCCGTCCTGGGCTGCGGAGACGTTGACCTTTGAAAAGAACGTGCGCCCGATCCTGAAGACGCACTGCTTCCAGTGCCATGGTGAAGATGGCGAAACCAAGAGCGGGCTGGATGTGCGTCTGGCCCGGTTCATCATGAAAGGCGGCGAGGACGGCCCGGCCATCATCCCCGGCAAGGCGGCGGAGAGTCATCTGCTCCAGTTGGTGAAAAAAGGTGAGATGCCCAAGGGCAAGGCGAAGCTCAAGGACAAGGACATCGCCGCCATCGAGCAATGGATCGCCCAGGGCGCAAAGACCGCAAAACCTGAGCCTGAAAAGCTGGGGCCGGAACATGCTTTCACCGATGAGGAGCGGGCGTGGTGGGCATTTCAGCCGATTCGGAAGCCTGTGGTTTCAAGTTCCAAGTTGCAGGTTTCAAGAGGGACTGCTGCAGAGGCTCCCGACCTGAAACCTTCCGAAGAAAACCCTATCGACGTTTTCATCGCCAAAAAGCTCGCTGAAAACAAACTCGACTTCTCCGCTGAAGCTGATCCGCGCACGCTGATCCGCCGCGCTTACTTTGATCTCACCGGCCTGCCTCCATTGCCGGAGGATATCGAAAGCTACCTGGAATCCACCACCCGTGAGTCCAATGCGTCCAACAGGAATTATGAATCAGTCATCGACCGCCTGCTGGCCAGCCCTGCTTATGGAGAGCGCTGGGGGCGGCATTGGCTGGACATCGCCGGTTACGCGGATTCGGACGGCTACACGGACAGGGATTTGGAGCGCCCATGGGCCTGGAAGTATCGCGATTACGTCATCGCTGCGCTGAACAAGGACAAGCCCTTCGATCAGTTTGTGCGCGAGCAGATTGCGGGAGATGAAATGGTGCCGCAGCCGCACAAGAATCTAAGTGCCGACGCCATCGAAAAAATCACCGCCACCGGCTTCCTGCGCATGGCGGCGGATGGCACAGGGGCAATGAATGACAAGGCCGCGCAGAACGCCACGATTGCCGACACGATCAAGATCGTCAGCACCGCCTTTTACGGCATGACCATCGGCTGCGCGCAGTGCCATGATCACCGCTATGATCCGATCACCCAGGCCGATTACTACCGGCTGCGCGCCGTGTTTGAGCCAGGGTTCAACCCGAAGAGTTGGAGAGCACCTGCAGGGCGTCTAGTCTCGCTGCTCACCGATGATGAACGTGCCCAGGGAGTCAAGATCGAAGTCGAGGCCAAAAAGATCGACGACGCACGGCTCGTGAAGCAGGAAGAGTTCATCAGCGAAGTGCTGGAAAAGGAGCTGGCCAAGGCACCGGAGAAGGATCGCAAGGCATTGCGCACCGCCTACCGGGCTGCCGCCGCGAAGCGCACGCCTGCACAGCTTGCCCTGCTCAAAGCCTGGCCGCGCATCAACCAGCTCAGCGGCGGGTCGCTCTATCTCTACGACAGCACCAATAAAACCAAGCACGCCGACACGCTGAAGAAGATGACGGAGGAAGCCGCCGTGGTGCGCGCGACAAAACCCAGGGAGGAGTTTCTCCATGCCTTTGAAGAGCAGCCGATGGCGCTCGCGGCCCTGCCGCCGACCAGCCTCTTTTTCCGTGGCGATATCGAGCAGCCGAAGCAGGCGGTGAAGCCCGGTGAACTGACCGTGCTGGCCTCCTATCGCCCCATCGAGATTGCCGAGAAAAACCCCGCCATGCCCACCAGCGGCCGGCGCCTGGCCTTTGCCAACTCGCTCACAGACGGCAAGCATCCTTTGTTAGCCCGTGTCATCGTGAATCAAATCTGGTTACGCCATTTCGGCAAGGGACTGGTCAACAGTCCCGGCGACTTCGGCCAGCTCGGCGAAAAGCCAAGCCATCCTGAACTGCTTGACTGGCTTGCCGCGGACTTCATGGAACATGGCTGGAGCCTCAAGCGCCTGCATCGCCTGATCATGACCAGCCGCACTTACCGGCAGCAGTCGCACCGCGACGCGCAGCGTGATCGCATCGATCCCGACAACCGTCTGCTCAGTCGCATGAGCGTGCTGCGGATGGAAGCCGAGACGCTGCGTGACTCCCTGCTCGCTGTGTCGGGCCGGCTCAATCCGATGCTCGTAGGCAAGCCCGTGCCGGTGACCTTTAACGAGGAAGGGCAGATCATCATCGGCGTGGACACGCGCGACACGGCGGGCCGTCAGACCGGCAAATTTATCGGGCTCAACGGGGAGGAATATCGCCGCAGTATTTATGTGCAGGCGCGCCGCTCCATGCCGCTGGAGATGTTTGCCGCCTTTGATGCCCCGGCGATGACGGATGCCAACTGCGCCAACCGTCCGTCCACCACCGTCAGTCCGCAGAGCCTGCTGCTGATGAACAATCTCTACATGCGCGAGTATGCCCAGGATCTGGCCCGGCGCGTGCAGCGTGAGGCTGGCGCGGATCTCGAAAAGCAGATCCTGCGCGTCTTCGCGCTTTGTTTTGGCCGCACGCCCAGCATGTCCGATCAGTTGGCGGCCGCCGAGTTTGTGAAAGCACAAACGGAGCATTACAAGATCACTCCCGCGAAACTGGAGAAAGTCTCAGGCCCCGCTGAAAAGGCGGATGCGCCACCTGAACTGCTCGGGCTAACGGCGCTGTGTCACGCGCTGATCAGCTCGAATGAGTTCCTGTATGTGGACTGATCGCAGGCTTGTCAGGAGCGTTTTGGTGGCTATCTCAATGCATGCCTATCTACGAATTCTACTGCCCGCAAAACAACAAGCTGTACCAGTTTCTGGCCCGGTCGCTGGCTTATCGTGACGCTGTGCCTGTTTGTCCGGATGGACCGGACTTCGCCATGGAGAGACGCGTGTCCAGCTTTGCCGTCATCGGCAAGGCCAAAGAGGAGTCGGATAACGATCCTTTTGCCGGTATCGACGAGTCCAAGATGGACAGCCTGATGGCTGACATGGAAAGCGGCATGAGCTCGCTGGACAGTGATAATCCGGACCCGCGCCAGCTCGGGCACTTCATGCGCAAAATGACCGATCTGATGGGTGACAAAGTCCCCCCCGAAATGCGTGAAATCGTGCGCCGGCTCGAGGCGGGTGAAGATCCTGAAAAGCTGGAGTCTGATTTTGGTGATCTCGATGACGGCACCGGCGGGGATGGGCTTTTTGGTCAGGTGAAAAAAATCATGCATGGAGCTAGGCGCCCTGTTCGCGATCCCAAGCTCTACGAGATGAAGGATTGGGTCAAAGAGTGAGATCATTCCACAGTAGCCGAATGCCAAGGCCTGCTGCATAGAGACACTCATGCGCGAAGATCGCCCCCGCAAACCCACTGGCTCACGCACGCCTTCCCGTTTTTCACCCCAGCGTCCACAGGCACGTCCGCCATCGCGACCCCAGTCGCGTCCAGCGCAGGATCGCAGCCAGGGCGGCACATCATGGGAGAAATCGGCCGACTGGTATGATCGCATCCTGGGTGAAAAAGGTTCCGAGCTGTATCAGGCGGTGGTGATCCCGCAGGCGCTGGAAATGCTGGCTCCAAAGCGTGGTGAGCGCGTGCTCGATCTCGGTTGCGGACAGGGCGTTTTTTCGCGCGCGCTTGCCGACACCGGTGCCCAGGTCACGGGCATTGACGCGGCCCCCACGCTCATTGCCAAAGCTCGCAGTTACCAGAGCCGTACGCCCATTCGTTATTATGATCGCGATGCGGCCAGCCTTGGCGGCATTGGTGAGTTTGATGCCGCCTCGGCGATCCTTTGCCTGCAGAATATGGAGCATCTGGAAAAGGTCTGCGCTTCCGTTTCAGCCGTGCTGAAGCCGGGTGGCCGGATGCTCTGGGTGCTGAACCATCCTGCCTTCCGCATCCCGCGCCAGACGTCCTGGGGTTTTGAGGGTAATCCCATTGTTCAATACCGCCGCGTGGATGCCTACAGCAGCACGATTGGCGTCCCCATTGTCATGCACCCGGGAAAGGCGGACAGCGAAACCACGATGTCCTTTCATCGCAGTCTGGAGACGCTGACCCGCATGGGTTTTGAGGCGGGGCTGGTGCTCTCGGGACTTGGTGAATGGTATTCTCACAAAGCGAGTCAGCCCGGACCGCGTGCACGTGCTGAAGACCGGGCGCGAAAAGAATTTCCGCTGTTTCTGGCCCTGCTTTGGCGGAAACCATGATTCGATCCGCGCCTTGTTGCAGGCTGGTTTGGTGGGTGTGTGATGAGATTTCCAGAGGCGGATTAAAGCCGGGTTTGGAAAAGGTGGCAAAAGTTGGCACGGCGGGTGCTTGGCTTAATTCCGGAGCCAATCCACCACGCATTCTATGCTTAAACACAACCACACTCGAATCTGGCGCAGCCTTCTCTCCGCTGCGGTCGTCACCACCACCGCCATCGCCTTCAGCACCAGTTCATCCTGGGCACAGACTGCGGCGGCTCCTGCCCCTGTTGCCGCCCCGGCACCCGCCGCCGCTGCACCGGCACCCGCTCCAGCCCCCGCTGCTGCACCTGCCGCCACCACGGCGGATCTGGAGAAGCGAATCGCTGATGTGGAGCAGTACTTCAACAACGTTGCCCCTGCGGCTGACGGTAAACTAACCGGCATCGCCGGCCCCGGTCACAACGGGTTCCTGATGATTTGCGCTGCTCTCGTTTTGTTCATGACCCTTCCAGGTCTGGCTCTCTTCTACGGCGGTCTCGTCCGCTCGAAGAACGTGCTCAGCGTGCTGGCCCAGTGCCTCGGCATTGCGGGTCTTGTGACGATTCTCTGGTACTTCGTTGGCTACTCGCTCATCTTTGGTGAGCATGTCGCTCCTGAGGGTGCCAAAGATTGGGCGGCACCTTCCTGGGCACCCTACCTTGGCAGCTTCAAATACTTCTTCCTTGAAGGCGTCGGTGGCGCTCCAAACGGTAACTACACAGGCTGGGTCAGTCAGAGTGTGTTCTCCATGTATCAGCTCATGTTTGCCATCATCACTCCTGCGCTGATCGTGGGTGCCATTGCTGAGCGCATGAAGTTCTCTGCCGTCATGCTCTTCGTGGCGATCTGGATG
>CAJCCF010000723.1 GCA_903960845.1 uncultured Verrucomicrobiota bacterium
GGCGGTAATGCGGATAGGTCGGCATGGTGGCGACCCAAAGACGGCCCTTGTTGTCGAAACTCATCTGCATCGGGTTCGCAAGATTCGGAAACTCCTTCTCGCTGGCGAACATCTCGACTTTGTAGCCTTCCGGCACGGCGAGAGATTTCACGGCCTCTTCACCATACAGATACTTCTCGCTGCCATTCTTCACGCTCGGCACATAGTTCGTCGGCACCGGAGGAAGCACATGCGTCTTGATGTCATCAACTTTCAAATCGGTCGTATTGCCTCTGGCGACCTATTGGATCAGATCATCACGCAGCGCGGTCATTTCGCGGGTCTTTTGAGCTTCATCGGGGTAGTTCTGCGGGCCGTAAGGATTGTAGCGGCGGCCATGGGCATGCACGCCGTTGAGGATGTTGTAGTCATTGTTCCAGAACCAATCCTTCTCCTTCACCGCCGCATGCACCTTCTCAGGATCAGCTTTCGATTCACGGCTCTGGTGACCGTAGATCCCCGTGGCGAGCAGTTCAGCTATCTGCTCGTAGCCTTTCTCCGTTGGCACAAAACCGCCCGTAGTGAAGGCTTCGCCGCCCTTCGCATAAATCCCCTTCGTCGGTGAGAAAAGATCGATGTAGGTGAGCTTGTGCTTCTTCGCGACTTTCTCGATGGCGGCGGCGTAGAGCAGCAGGTTCGAGTTTTCCACGTCGCCCTTTGGCAGATCGCGTTTCGCGCTTTGATCTTCATAAGCGATGGGGCTGACGAGCACGACACGCGGAGCGGCCTTGCCGTTGTAAGCCTTGCTCAGTGTGTGGATGACCCACGCGTCGAGTTCGGCCTCGAAATTGCCCACCTTGCCCGGACCGTCGAAGGACTCGTTATAACCAAAGAAGCCGACGACGGTGTCCGCATTCAGATGTGTGAGCCATTGGTCCGGCGTGGCGTAAAAGCCCTGACCGTTGTGGATCATCTTGTCGGGATGAAACTTCTCCGCGCCTGGGAAAGCCCACTGCGAAGCACGTGACGGATGCGGACGAAAACCTGGCGTGTCACCCACATGACCCATGTTGCGGAAGAACAGATCCTGTGCCGGATAACGAAGCTGCAGTTCCGTTTCGATGCGGCTGTACCAGGTGTCACGTTCGGCCAAGCCATTGCCCACGAGCACGATGCGCTCGCCTTTCGACGGTGGCGCGACGTTCTGATCACGAACCGTCCTGGCAGCCGAGGCCTCCGCGCTGGGCTGATGCGGAGCCGTGGCGGGCGTCTCGTCCTTCTTTTTCTTGTCCTTGTTATCGCCACCCTTCTTACCGGCTTGCTGCTTCGACTTGTCTTCAGGAAGGCCCATCGAAGGACTCTGACCGGTGGCGAAGTCGCCGGGCTTCAAATTGCGCTGCTTGAAGTAGCCCGCGTCCCTGATGAAGCCATAGAAGGTCGGGTTAAACGGATCAACAAAGGCCACATCCGCCTTTGCCGGCACTTCGAGTCCCAGCAGGTGATGCGCGGCATTCACGATGAGAC
>CAJCCF010000724.1 GCA_903960845.1 uncultured Verrucomicrobiota bacterium
CCATTAAAGACGCGGCCAACCTTAGGTTTATGCGGACCGAACTGAGTGAAATTTACAGGCCTCTTTGTTCAGCCAATTTTGATTTGCCTCGCCCATAGCTTTGGAGGAATATGAGAACAATCAATGAACAAAGTGATCCGACTTGCGAATGACGGCTACACGCGTGCCGCCTCCTTCCTCGGGTCCGGCCTGCGACAGGCCAGTGATGAGGAACTTGCTGCCTGCGCCCTGCGAACATGGACTCTCCAAACAAGCGGTCGCTGCATATTGGATAACGCCCTTGAGCACGCCCTCAATCCGGTTTGTTCGGCGACGCTTGAAATGCAGTGGAAAGAGGTTCAATGCTGGGAACTTTCCAATGTTTATCTCACAGGCGACGATTGTAACGTCTTCCTTTCTGCTAATAAATACCTCAGGTTTTGTCCCAGCCTTCAGCGCCATCCAGAGCGCAAGATCCGGAGACCATTACGGATTCTCTCATCAGCCATCACGGAGCCGTGTTTTTACCTTGCCGGACGTAACTATGAAAACCACGGCCACTTTCTTCTGCATCACCTCCCCCGCTTAATGGCCGCTGAACCATTTCTGAATGGCATGGGAAATCCCAAGGTTTTACTCGGCAACCGAGCCAAGCGTTGGCAGGAGCGTTACCTGTCCGCCGTGGATGTCCCGCCAGCCAGTCTTGCTCGTGCAGAGCCCGGCACGACTCGTGTTGAAAAGCTTTTTTACGCTCCGCAAATGTGGACGGACTCTGCCTTGGCTGCCCCCGAAATTCTGCAACGTATGCGCTTGGCCTTTCTGAAATTCAGTCAGCTAGCTGCCAGTGGCGAAAACAGCCAAGTCCCCATTCTAATTTCGCGCGCCGATGCCCCTGACCGCAAACTACTAAACGAACGCGAAATCGCGGCTGAAGTGGAGCGCCAGTGGGGAGCCTGCGAGATTTTGGAGCTTAGCCGGATCGATTTTGCCACTCAAATTCGCAAATTTGCCCAAGCTCCGCTGATAGTCGGGGCACTGGGTCAGGGTTTGACGAACCTGCTGGTGTCGAAGGGGGCACTCTGTTTAATTCTCGATACTGAGGTTCAATGGGCGGAGTCCTACTTTTCTCAGACATTTCGAGATTTGGCGCTGTCACAAGGCAATCTGGCTACTCGTCTCTTTGCTGATCAGCCCATTCAAAAGCGTGAGCATTGGAGCTATCCCCTTGAGAAATTTAAGCGGGAACTTTCCACCGCCACCGCTTTTTGGAAACAACACCGAGCCCTTGTGCCCACTCCGTGAGAACTGCCGTCGTTTACCACAAGCAGCTTGGAGATACGCTCCTCCTGCAACCCGCTATGGCAAGGCTCGCCGCGCAAGACGATGAATCTGTCACTCTTTACACCCAGCCTGGACACCAGCCGCTCATTGAATTGATGCCAAGTGTAAAGTGGGGGGGCGATCCCAGGAAAGTTGTAAGCCCCTTCGATCGAGTTTTAGCATTCGATCAAGGATCACAATCGTTGCTGAAAAGTTTGCGCTTACGTGCCCGGCATCGGCAGTTGCTTACGCGGGCCTCCGTTTATATCCGCTGGTATCATCGCCTTCTCTTCCACTCATGCAGGTCGGAGAATCTAAACGAAATTTACGTGGCCCGTTACTATTATAATTTGGTGGGCGGCCCGGCTTCAGATGCTTTCGCTCCACCCAAACTACGCACACCACCGCCAAATTGGATGCAACCCGAGGCATCCGGCACAAATGCAGTGGTCATCAATCCGGCCTCGGGTTGGGAGCGTAAATCCTGGACCAACGAGGGCTGGCGTACGGTGATCCGCTCGGTGCTCGCCATGGGACTAGGCCCGGTGTTCGTTTCCAGTGGCACGTCAGAATGGCACCTGCGCATGGCGCGTGAAATCTGTGATGGCTTTCCGGCCTCGCAAGTGCGAAATCTGGCCGGCCTAACTACGCTTCGCGGATACCTTTCGCTGCTCTCACAGTCTATCATCACCATCACTGTTGATGGTGCCGCCTCTCACATTTCCCAGGCTTTTGGGCGTCCAACCGTGGTTCTGTTCGGCCCATCCAAAACTCAAATGTGGCACCATGAGTCAGCGCAAAATCGTGTCATTCATGCCAGTGAGTTTAGCGCCGAGTCATTGCCACCAGCTACATTCATTCCTCCCGATCGAGTAGTGGAAGAAATCAAAAAGGCGCTGTCAGCGGCTTGATCACAAAAAATGAACCAGCGCCATACAAGGCCGCCTCAGATGCGTACGAAAGACTAGCAGTGCTTGAAAACACTCCAAGAAGTGCACTCAAGTCGTGGAACGGTGACACAAATTCCTTCAAAAAAAGCATCCACGCCAGTATTCAGGATCGTTCCAGCCTCCGCCGGGCAAATCCACGTCAATTTAGTCGGCTAGTTAGGATAAAAATTCTGAAGCAAAGCGAAAAGAGAAGTCGACACCTCATGAAATTAGCGATTGATTAGCAGGATATTGCGTAACTTACATAGGGAGACTACCACAACAACGATGGCTACAATCACGAAACGCGAAATTGTCTCTGATCTCAGTGATCAGACGGGGCTCACACAATCCGATACATCACTGCTGGTGGATGCCTTTATTGAAATGGTCGGCAGAAATTTAGAGAAAGGCCATAATGTTACCTTTCGCACTTTTGGCACCTTTGAGATATGTGTCGCTAAGGCTAAAATCGGCCGCAATCCCAATAAACCCGGTAGTGAAGTCCATATACCAGAACGCTGCGTGGTGCGTTTCAAGCCGGGACGCGATTTAAAAAACCGTGTTGCATCACTACCTCAAGGGCAATGAATTTTGAATAAAATAAAAATATTAGGTAAAATCCTTTTTAATTGTTAAAATGAATGGTTTGATGTTATGTTGGATGGCTGTATGCCTAGAAAAGTTAAAAAACCACAAAGTATATCTTGGCATTTGGGTAACTATGTGCTGTAGTTCTAAAGTTACCTCACCTAAACTCTACTCAAACCGATGAAAATTAAATCACTTACACTAGCAGTATTCGCCCTAATGGCGGTATTAAGCGCCCTTTCGCCTGCAAACGCCCAATGGTCAGGATTTGGTGGGCCGGGCTGGAGTGGTGCTGGATGGG
>CAJCCF010000725.1 GCA_903960845.1 uncultured Verrucomicrobiota bacterium
ACGGCAATACCACCATTCAGAGTGGCGGCACGCTCGCCGCCGGCAACAGCCCGGGAATCCTCAACAATACCGGTGACCTGACATTCACCACGGGTTCCATCTTCGAGTGGGATCTGGATCTTTCCCAAGCTCCTGTGGAAACCAATCGCGGCGTCGCCTGCGACGGCGTGAATGTGGGCGGCACCCTCTGCGGCACCGATGTGATTTTCAAAATCGTGCTCACCGGCACCCAGGACTTTACGGACTCATTCTGGGGCGTGGCCGGAACGACAAGGACCTGGACCAATATCTTCACTGGCTCGGATGGCTCCACTCCCATCGCCAACTGGGCGTCCATTTTTGGCGGAGGCTTTCAATATTCATACAATGGCGAAACGATCGCACCCGTCCAAGGGTTCTTCACGGTCAGTGGCAACTCGCTGTCTTGGACTGCCGTTCCGGAACCCAGCAATGCGGTCGTGGGATTATTGGTCGCGGCCGGCCTGTTGCGCCGCCGACGTCTGATGGGGCCCGCCCGGCCATCATGATCGCAATGACATCGCGCTGGCTCCGAATGCCGACCGCTCTTGAATCAGGACCGTCGCGCCCTCATGAAACTTCAGTCTTTCGGTTTATTCGCGGAGCCGCCCTTGCGTGGCGCGGCGAGCTCATAGCGTTGGATCATGTTATAGACGGTTCTCAGGCTCACCCTGAGGCGTTGCGACGCCCTTCGGCGATTTCCTCCACAGGCTTCAAGAGCTGCGACCAACGTCGCTTTGGTGATTTCGTCGATGGTCGTTGAGCCGAGTGGATTGACAGTTGGCCCTTTGTTGAGGAAGTTGTGCAGGCCTCGGCTTTGAAGGTGAGGCATTTCCTTCGGGCCGATCAGGCGGTCATTGGTGTGGGTGATTGCGTATTCCAAGACATTCTCAAGCTCGCTGAGGTTTCCCGGCCAGGAATGATCCAAGATCATTTCAAGGGCCTGACGAAGGAGAGTCGGGCGGGGGAGTTTCCTGGTGACGCAAATATTCGTGATGATTCTCTCACAAAGCAGCGGAATGTCCTCCCGGCGCTCCACCAAGCTGGGCACTTGAATGTGGCAAACGCTCAGCGCATACCAAAGATCTTTTCGGAACAGCCCTTTCTGGATGGCATCCGAAATGGCCGGGGTGGTTGAAGCGATCAGGCGGCAGCTGGAATTTTTGCCGCGCCGCATGGTCTCATTGCCCGTCATCCAAAGATGAAGATTGGCTTGTTGCAGGGGTGTCAGACATTCGATGTTGGCGATGTGGAGGTTGGAGCCTTGTCCCCGCTCAAGTTTGCCTCTGCTGAGGCCAATTTCGTCCGATGGCGCGGACAGTGGTCTGCCGAAAAGCTCCACCTCCAACTGCACGGGAGCCATGATAGCCGCGTCGATGGTGATCAGCGGCTTGTCGCTGCATTTTCTGCCATTGTCGATGATTCGGACAAGTGACTTCCTGCCGGTATTGTGTTCGCCGGTAATGCATACCGGAGTGGCAGTTTTTCCCGCCCGCACCGCCGATTTCAACGCCTCGAGCATTTTCGGAGTTTGCCAAACATCGACTGCGCCGTGGGTGTCGGAACTCAGCAAGCGGGCCTGGGGGCTGCGGGAAT
>CAJCCF010000726.1 GCA_903960845.1 uncultured Verrucomicrobiota bacterium
CCGCCCGACCATGAACGCGCAGCAGGATAGGGTGCCGTTTTGGCATTGATGCCGACCAACTGCTCTTCGATCGGCAACGACTGATCCTCAGGTGTTTGCAGCCTCTTCATGCCCGCAAATCCTGCCTAAATCCACGCCAGAGTCAAGCACTGAATGCCTGGCATTTTTTTCTGAATGCCTGGCATTTTTTTGCATTTTTTGCATTTTTTCGGTGGCGCTCACGCTTCATGGGTAAAATACCCATTCCGACGGTTCAGCGTCACAGACTATTTCCTGAGTGCTGCTTGGATGCTGCTTGCCAGCGAGGAATCGACTTGCCTATGTTCGCTTATCCCTGCTTATGGACGACCAAGATCCCACGCTGATGCTCCAAAAGCATGTCGCACCTCTGCCAGAGAAGGTGACGAACTCGCAGATGCAGAATCTCTTTGCGGTCGCTGCGGAGACCTTTACCACGCAACCGAGCAGCCCGTCACGCAACTGGGAGCCGCCCACGGTGGAGGTGCTCAAGCAGGCGCTGCCGCAGTATGAGATCTCGGCCCTGATTGCCCGCGGTGGCATGGGCGCGGTTTACAAGGGTCTGCAGCGCACGCTGAAACGCGCTGTGGCCGTCAAGGTGCTGCCGCCGGACATGGAGGACGGGGACTTGCAGTTCGTGGAGCGTTTCAAGCACGAGGCGCAGGCCATGGCGCAGCTCAGCCACCCGAACATCGTTGCCGCGTTCGATGCCGGCGAGACGCCGGACGGGCTGCTCTACTTTGTGATGGAATTTGTCGAGGGCACGGACGTGGCGCAGCTCATCGCCATTGAGAAGCGGCTGGAGCCGCAGCGTGCCATGAGAATCACCACGGCGGTGTGTGAGGCGCTGGCCTTTGCGCATGCGGAGGGCATCATCCACCGGGACATCAAGCCCTCGAACATCATGATCGACAAGCGCGGACGGGTGAAGGTGGCGGACTTTGGCCTTGCCAAGACGGTGAACGTGGAGTCCACGCTCATGACCCGCAGCAATGTGTCCATGGGCACGCCCGATTTCATTGCCCCGGAGGCGATGATGCCCGGTGTGCAGATGGATGGCCGTGCGGACATCTACGCCGTGGGTGTGATGCTCTACCAGATGCTCACCGGCAGCATTCCCCGTGGCCGCTTTGAGCTACCCAGCGGCGTGGTGCCGCAGGTGGACCGGGCCTTTTGACGCTATCGTGGACAAAGCCATGCAGACCGACCGCGAAAAGCGTTACAGCACGGCGAAGGAAATGAAGACGGCATTGGAACGGATCACCCCAAGGAGTGATGGCTTCCAGCCATCATCCCCGCCGATCATGCCGACGGTTGGGATCCGTCGCTCCTTGCTGAAGAGCCGGAAGCCTCTCCTCCTTGGCATCGCCGCCGCCAGCGTTCTCGGCACCGCTGGGTGGCTGCTGATGTATAGGCCGATGGATGCGGATGGCCCTCCATCCGCCGCAGCGCACCGGCGCGGCACTTTGGGACCCAGCGCCCAGCCTGCCGTTCTACTTCCCGCCCTCGAAGCCCGTGCGATCAAGCTCTGGGACTCGGCGGCGAAACTGCGGAAAGCACCAGGTATCCGGTGGGAAGATGAGGCGATGCGTCTCGATCTCGCAGGTCCACCTACCGGCCCGGAAAGCCGCAATGCCATCCTGCGCGCCTCCATCCGCGCCCACCCTGACGCGAAAGGCATCGTGCTCGCTCTACGCAGGAACGATGGCCCCGCCGTGCAAGCCCGACTCGAAATGAAATTTGCGGAAGGCAAGGCGGCGCTTAGCACCGCACCTTCAGGTGGCGTGAGGATTGGCGAATGGTCTCTGCCTCGCGCCTACGGGGCCGATGAATGGGTCCGCGTGGAACTGCGGGCCATCGGCGACGAATACACCGTCCTGGTGGATGGCCAAGTGATCGGTAACGCCCACAGCGAGGCCCTGATCCGCCCTGGAGAGGCCCTGCTCTACGCCGGTGCCAACGGCTTCTTCCGCGATATCGTCTATATCCCCCTCGACGACCTCAGCGAGGCCGAGGCGCGGAAGGCGGCGGAGGGGGAAGATGAAGGATGAATTGCAACGTGTGCGGCCCCAACCTATGAGTGACGCCATGCCCAAGGAAACCCTGGCACATCGACTCGGCGCCACGATCCATCTTTCGCTGCTGCGGATGAAGGCACGCCGGCGGCAGGCAGACACGATACATTCCTCATGAAATCTGGCCCACCAGACGCCCCCGAGCCGGATGGCCGCATGCCGACCACGGCTTGGACGATGGTGGCCCGGCTCAACAGTGGAGATGCCGCCCATGCCAAAGCTGCGCTGGATGAGCTGTGCCACGCCTATCATTACCCGCTGTACTGCCAGATCCGCCGCCGGGGATTGGATCACCATGATGCGGAGGACACGCTGCATGACTTCCTGACACAGCTGCTGCGGCTGGACACTTTTGGCATGGCTGACCGTGAGAAGGGCCGCCTGCGCACCTTTTTGAGCATGGCGCTGAAGCGCTTCCTGAGCAACTGGCGGAGGGACCAGCACCGCAAGCGCGGGCGTGAGATCAGTGCCGATGCCGAGGCTGCCATCGCTGCTGCGGAGGGGCGCTATGAAAAGGAGGATATTGAGCATCATGAAAGCCCGGACCTGCTCTATGACCGTCAGTGGGCCCAGGAGTTGATGCGACTGGTGATGCAGCGTCTGCGCACCCGATACGAAGCGAAGGGTCGAGCCGCACTGTTTGACGCCCTTTGCCCGGTGCTGCTCACAGGTGGCAGCCTGATCGATCATGACAGCGCGCGGTTGGCGGATGAACTCAAGATGCGTCAGGGAGCCGTGCGCACGGCGCTGATGCGCCTGCTTCAGGACTATCGTGAGGCTCTAAGGCATGAAGTGAGACAGACGGTGGATGACAGCGAATCGGTGAAGGATGAGTTTGCGCACTTGATGAGTGCATTTCGACAGGTCTGATCCGCCATGCCCCTCGGGAGCGCCGTGGCGTGCTCAATCACTTTGATGGCTTTTTCAAGCTCTGGAATCACGGTGAAAATATTGCTCCAATACCAAAACGAATTCGCATCAAGCGGCACGTTGTTGGGCAGAGAGAAGCGGCGGCAGGCAATCATGAACCATGCTCCCATCAAAACGTCGCACCGCAGAATGTCGGCGCTTGGAGGTATTGACCTGCCGAGGAGGGGGCGGTGCGCCTTCTCGCGAAATGCGTCATTGAATGAGCGCCGGCAGCGCGGCTCACTCTTTGTCAGTCGTTAGTGGCAGCGCGGGCTGTTTGCGGAATTTATTCCAATGATCCAGAGCGCCCCAGCTGAGGTAGGTGATGATGTAGCCGATGGGTGCAAGAGCTCCGCCGACAAAGATGCCGCCGAGAAACATGGCCTTGGCAAAGGCGATGCCCTTTTCGAGCGCTTTGGGCTCCTTGACGATGGCTTCAGCGGCGGCAAGGACGGTCGGGTCGCCGAAGTGATGCATGATCCAGGTGCCGATCCAGTTTTCCACCCAGGCGATGGGTGCCAGAGTGGCTGGATTGCTGATCCAGCAAATGGCGATGGCGATGGGGATATTGACGCGGAAAATGGCCGCCAGAATGGCCGCGCTGGGCATCTGAATGGGCAGGAGCTGCACCGTCACAAACATGCCGACCGCCATGCCGCCGGAAAAGGTGTGCTGAGTGGGTTTCCACACGCGCTTGTCGAGGAAGTGCCGGGCAAACCAGCGCATCGTGGGACTCTGCTTCAGCTTCCTCGGATGCTTGAGGAAGCGGTAAGTCTTGAAGACCGAACGGCGGAAATAGCCTTTAGCGAGAGTAACCATGGCAGCAATCAGTGTCCGGAGGTGGTGACATACACGAGCAGCGCTCCACCGAGAATGATACGATACCAGGCAAAGCCATTGAACGTGTGGCTCTGCACGAAACGGATGAGCCACTTCACCACCAGGAATGCGGAGATGGCTGACACCAGGGTGCCAAGCGCGATCATGCTCCAGTTTTCCCTGCCCAACTCGCCATCTTTCAAGGCGGAGAGAATCTTGAATCCGCCGGCCGCCATGAGCGTGGGGATGCCGAGCAGGAAGGAGAACTCCGTGGCTGCCGGGCGTGCGATGCCGAACGCCATGGCCATGAGAATGCTGGCTCCGGAGCGTGAGGTGCCCGGAAACACGGCGGCAATCAATTGCCCCAGGGCGACGGCGACAACGACGGCCCAGGTTATCTCGGCCACTCCCGATTTGTTTTTGTACAGGCGCTCCAAAATGAGAATGACAATGCCGCCGATTAGCGTGGCCCAGGCCACTGGCGCAACCTCATCAGGCAGTTCGATGTCCATTTTCTTGATCACCAGACCACCGGCAGCTGTGATGAAGAAAGCACCGGCAAGCTTCGCCAGATAGTCACGCGTGGATTTCTCCCCGAGCGTGGTCGCGAGATGCTTGACGCGCTGCATGAAAACCGCCAGCACCGCCACAACCGCGCCACTCTGGATCACCACATCAAAAAGGTCCGTCTGCTTCGGCAGCCAGCCGAAATTCTGCGGGATGAGCAGATGGCCGGTGGAGGAGATGGGAAGGAATTCAGTAACTCCTTCAATGATTCCAAGAATGATAACAGCGAGCCAGTCGGGCATGGATGGGTGGGGATCGAACAGATTGCGGAGATTGACTGTCGAGTGGATGCCAGTCTTTGCAAGCTCCCCGGCGAGATGTTCCAATCACTCACCGTTTGCATGAAGCTCTTGTCATATCCCAGCGCTCCTGCGTATCCTCGCCGATCTCGAACTCCACCCCATGAACTACCGCCTCCTTCTGCCCACTCTCGCCCTGCTCAGCGGGGTGCCTTGCCTAAGTCAAGCTGCCGAGGAAGCGCCCAATGCCAGCCAGGCCATCGACCTGACCACGGGTGAATGGGACAGCGTGGTGAATATCGACTGCTCGGTCCTGATGCCCGACTACCGCGAGCCCTGGAATGCCGGGCAACCCTCAGGCGGATCGGGCACGGGTTTTCTGATCGGTAAAAATCGCTTCCTGACCAATGCCCACGTCGTGAGCAATGCAACCAAGCTCGTCATCCGCACCACGAACGATCCGCAGCCGCACCCGGCGCGCATTGTTTTCATCGCCCATGATTGCGATCTGGCGATCATCGAGGCCGAAGACGGAGCGCCGTTTGAAAAATTGAAGCCGCTGACCTTTGGCGGCATCCCAAAGCTGAACACGGAACTCATCGCGGTGGGTTATCCGATCGGCGGGGATCGCATCTCCGTCACGCGCGGCGTGGTCTCACGCATCGACTTCCGCCCCTTCAGCCACACGCAGGTGGACTCGCATCTCGCCATCCAGGTGGATGCCGCCATCAATCCCGGCAACTCCGGTGGGCCGGTGCTGCAAAACGGCAAAGTCGTCGGCGTGGCGTTCCAGGGGTTCAGCGGCCGCGTGGCGCAGAATGTCGGCTACATCATCCCGGTGCCGGTGATTCAGCGTTTTCTCAAAGACGTGAGCGATGGTCACTATGATCACTACGTCGACATCGCAATCACCGACTTCCCGGTGGAGAACTCGGCCCAGAAAAAAGCGCTCCATCTGGGAGATGATGGCATCGGCGTGATGATCGCCGATGTGGAACCTGCGGGCAGTGTGGGCAAGATCCTGAAGCGCGGTGATGTGCTGCTGTCCATGGATGGCAATCCAGTGCTGAACAACGGCCTGATCCGCTTTGAAGGTGAACTGATGGACATGAATGAAGTCGTGGAGCGCAAGTTTGCCGGTGACAAACTCAAGCTCGCCTACCAGCGCGACGGCAAGAAGCAGGAGGTCGAAGTCGAGCTGAAGCGCTTCGATCCCTATGTGAAGCTCGGTTCACAGTACAATCAGCGTCCGCGCTACCTCGTCTATGCGGGCCTTGTGTTCCAGCCCATGGATCGTGATCTCATCGATGCCCACCAGATCCGCGATCCCGCCACGAACTATCTTTTCGACAACTACCTGACCGACAAACTCTATGTCGAGCGGCCGGAGCCCGTCCTGCTGACCACGGTGCTCACCGATGAAGTGAACACCCACCTCGCCATCTACGCGCAGAGTGTGGTGGATGAAATCAACGGCATGAAAATCAGGAGCCTCAAGGATGTGAAAGAGGCGCTCACCAGGAAGGATGCGAAAGAGCCCTTCGTCGTGATCAAGCTGCTGGAAAAGGGGCGGCCGCTCGTGCTCAAACGTGATCTCGCTGAAGCCGCGCACCCGCGCATCATGCAGACCTACAACATCACTGAGGATGCCTACCTGGGCGCTGAATAAACCGCGACACCCGCCCCCAATCCCCAAGCCCATCCATGTCTCACATGAAATCTTTCCTCAGCACACTCTTCGCCCTCGCCAGCCTCAGCAGCCTGCAAGCGCAGATACCTCTGCGTCCGCCTGCGGAACGCCTGGCCCCGCAAGCTCCCGGCCAATCCCCCAAAATCAGCCGCAAGCCCATCGGCACCATCGTCCGACCGCAGGGCCTTGATGCACCGCAACCGGTCATCAACACCAATTCGCTGCTGAAGGTGAACATCACCTATCAGGCCCATAACATGCAGATTCCCTGGCAGAAAGAAGGCGCCAGCGGACGCCGCGGTTTGGGCGTCGTGCTTCCGGGCAATCGAGTGCTCGTCACCGCCCAGATGGTCTCCGACGCAACTTACATCGAGCTGGAGCTGCCTGAGAGCGGACAGAAGATGCCGGCCAAAGTGCAGGCCGTGGATTACGAGGCCAATCTGGCCGTGCTCGCGCCAAGTTCCGAAGGGAAAGAAAAGGCATTTTTTGCCGGACTCAAAGGCATGGTGGTGGACACTTCCGCACGCATCGGAGACGCGCTTTCCGTCTGGCAGACCGGCCGTGTCGGCGAGCTGATCGTGACGCCCATGCGCATCAGCAAAGTGATGACGCAGGGCTATGTCGTCGATAATGCCGCCTTCCTCGTCTATGAGGCCACGGGCATCATCCGCACAGAGGCAAACAGCTTCACCCTGCCCGTGGTGAAGGGTGGCAAGCTCGCCGCGCTGCTCCTGCGCTATGACTCGAAGAACCAGGTCGCAACGCTGGTGCCCGCACCGATCATTGATCACTTCCTCAAAGACGTGACAGATGGCAAGTATGACGGTTTCCCATCCCTGGGCATCGAATTCCAAATCACGCTGGATGAGCAGTTCCGCGAGTATCTCAATCTCAAAGCCGACCAGCCCGGCGTTTACATCAGCACCGTCATGAAAGGCGGCTCCGCTGACAAGGCCGGCGTGAAGAAGGGTGATATCCTGACCGCCATCAATGGATTCACCGTCGACTCCCGCGGCGATTATCAGGATCCGCAATTTGGTGCCGTCAGCGTCAGCCACATCGTGCGTGGCCGCTCCTTTGTCGGTGACGATGTCGAAATGAAAGTCATCCGCGACGGCAAAGAGATCGTGCTCAAAAGCCAGCTCACGCGCAAAGATCCCGACGACTATCTGGTCCGCCCATATCTCTTCGACAAGGGCCCCAAATATGTCCTCAGCGGTGGCCTGCTCTTTCAGGAACTGACACGCCCATACCTGAATTCATTCGGCGGCGAGCAGCAGAGCGGTCCCATCCTCCGGCTCCAGCGCATCGCCAGTGCACCGGACGAATTTGAAAAAGAAGGACGGAAAAAAATCGTCTTCCTCAGCGCCATCCTGCCGACGACCAGCACGCAAGGCTATGAGCGGATGAGCGGCCAGGTCGTGGAAGAAGTGAATGGCCGGAAAATCAAGGAGCTTGCCGATGTTGCCGAAGCGCTCAAGGAACCCAAGGACGGCCTGCACATCGTGAAGCTTCGTGAGTTCCCCTTCATTCTGCATCTCGATGCGCTCAAGGTGGAGAAGGATAACAGCCAACTGCTGAACGGCATGTTCCGGGTCAGCGGGCTGACGCGTCTGGAGTGAAGTGGCCCGCACAGTCCTCTGTGCGGAACGGCTTTCCTGCTTTTTACCCTAAAAGCGTGAATGGGAAAGATGACAGATTGCCGTGAAGGCGCATAGAATGGGCTGATGGTGCGTAAAAACATCCCCGTGGAAGCTCACTCAATAGGTGAGGCAGCAGTCACCCCATCTGGGCCCGTTGACCG
>CAJCCF010000727.1 GCA_903960845.1 uncultured Verrucomicrobiota bacterium
GAATCATAGGGCCCCCGGAATCGGGGGCAGACCACTCAACGCCGAATACACTGCGTCAAGTTGCAATCCCGGTGCGCCAGCCCGGCGTCGTGCTGAGCTGGCGCCGCGGATCTGGAGGCTTTGTCCCGGCTTGGAAATTCAGGAGAAGGATTTTCTCAGGTGGCTTGGAAGGCTGCCGAGAGACTCGCGGTACTTGGCCACTGTCCGCCGGGCGACCTTGATGCCCTGCTTGTCCAGAATCTTGGCCAGCTTGTCATCGCTGAGCGGTTTGGATTTGGGCTCGTTTTTGATGAGTTCGGCGATGGCGTTTTTCACACTGGTGTTGCTGAGGTCCTCACCCGAGTCGGTTTTGATGCCGTGTCTGAAGAAGTATTTCAGTTCAAAAACCCCGTGCGGCGTGGCCATGTACTTGCCTGCGATGGCCCGGCTGACGGTGGTCTCATGCACACCCACTTCATCGGCCACCGTGACCATGTTGAGCGGGCGCAGAAAGCTGCTGCCTTTTTCCAGAAACTCGCGCTGATGAGCCAGAATGCGCACGGCGATTTTGTGGATCGTCTGCTGCCGCTGATGAATGCTGCGGATGAGGAATTTGCCGCTGCGGATCTTGTCCCGGATGTATTCCCGCACCTCACCGCTACTGCCGGTCTGGCTAAGCATGTCCTTGTAAGCGTTGCTCAGGCGCAGGTGCGGCAGGTCATCATTGTTCATCACCGGCACCCATTCGCTCCCCTGGCGCTCCACGATGATGTCGGGAGTGACATAGTTGTTTGAACTGACATTGAAGCGCGAGGCCGGGCGTGGATCCAGCGTGCTGATGAAGTCCGCTGCGCGCGAGATCTGCTCGATCGGCAGGCCCAGTTTGCGGGTCAGGATCGGGTAGCGCTTGTTGGCCAGATCATCGAGATGAATGTCCACGAGGCGGTAGGCCAGGCTTTGCCGCTTGCCGAGGCGGTCCAGTTGAATGAGCAGGCACTCACGGAGATCATCGGCACCGACGCCCACGGGATCAAAGCTGATGAGGAGCGTTTTGGCCGCATGCAGATCATCGATGGGGATGCCGTGCTGCAGGCTCAGATCCTCAATCGAGGTGTGCAGGAAGCCCCGGTCATCCAGGCTTCCAATCAGAAACTCGACGTTTTTGATGAGCAGCGGATCACGCACCTCAGAGGTCCGGAGCTGTGAAATCAGATGCTCCTGCAGGGTCATCGGAGCCACAATCGAGTCCATGAGAAACTGCCAGCGCTCCTGATCGTCGTCGCGGCGGTTGGGGGACTGCATCCGGCTCTGCGCCCAATACTCACGCCACTCCTCATCCATCTGGGAGAGGGTGGCGAGTTCGTCACGATCAGCCGGATCCTCGGGGGCCGTGTCCTGCAGGGAGACCTCCGGAGTTTCAAGCTCGAGCACGGGATTGATGTCGATCTCCTGCTGAATGATCTGCCGCAGCTCCAAAGTCGGGGCCTGCAAGATCTGCAGGCTCTGCTGCATCTGCGGTCCGATGGCAAGCTTTTGAGTCTGGGTCTGGTATAATCCTTGGTCTGCCATTGGGTGGTTGGCGGCATCCCTTTCACCGTCAGGGGGCGAAGGCAAGCAAAGAGCGGGCCAGTTTAGTGATTTTTTTCAGAAGCCCATATCTGAGCATCATTAAAACTGCATGAAAAGTGCGGCAGGCTGGACAGCAGAGTCGAATCTTTTAAAGTTGCCTGATCATCAGGAAAAATACCCTTCTCATGAAAATCCTTTTCGCCGCAGTTTCAGTTTTCCTCAGCATGGCACTCTTTGCCCAGGAAGTGTCGCCGTCCAGGCCGCTCGATGAGCTTGTGGCGGGCGAGAGTGCCTGGCAGATGACTGCAGCCCAGTTTGAGCAGCAGTTTCAGAAGACACGCTTCGACTGGCTCTCGGACAAAAAGGATCAGGCCCGTTTCTTTGGCCCCGGATTGAGCCTCTGGGAAGGCAGCGTGAAGCTGAACGAGGCCATCATTGAGTTCACGCCCGAGGGTAATCCTTCGCGCATGACGTTCTCCATCTTCAGCCGTGGAGACAGCGATCAGCTCGCCCACACCCGCGATCAGTTTGAGTCGCAGATCAAAATGCTGCGGGACACCATCAGCAAGCGACTTGCCGTCGCTTCCACCGAGCGCGGCAAGGATAAGACCAGTGCGGTGGCTGCCGAGGGATTTGTTTGGATGAAGTCTCCCACCGCCTACCTGCTCGAATACAGTTACCAGCGGGAAGTGAAGTCGCGCGACATCGAGTTCCGCCCGGAATTCATTCGCCTCCGTGTTGCCAGAGTCGGCGGCAAATCTGCGGCACCTGCAGCCACGGCGGCGACCGGTGTTTCCAAGGCCAGCCTTGCCGCCAACCTCAAGCGTGCAGAAAATGGAGACGTCTACATTTCCAATGTACCCATGGTGGATCAGGGGCCGAAGGGTTACTGCGCGGTGGCCACGGCCGAGCGGGTCTTCAAATACTATGGCATCCCGGTGGATCAGCACGAAATGGCGCAGGTGGCTGATACTGGTGCGGGTGGCGGCACCAGCCCCGACAAGATGTATGAGGCGCTCAACAAACTCGAAGGCCGGCTTCGTGTCCGCGTCCGCGTCATCGAGAACTGGGATTTTAAGAAGTTCATGGACGAGGTCGCCGATTACAACAAGGAGGCCAAGCGCGCCAAAAAACCGGAGGTCGATGCCAGTCCGCGCGGGAACGTCATTTATGTGAATGAAATCTACGGGAAGATGGACGGCGAAGTCCTCAAGGTTTCCCGCACCGAGCGCGACCGCTCCGGTTTTGGCAAATTTCAGCGCAGTGTCAACGGCCTCATTGATCAGGGCATCCCCGTCATGTGGAGTGTCTCTCTGGGTCTTCTGCCGGAGCCTGAGATCCCGCAGGCCAGCGGTGGTCATATGCGACTCATCATTGGTTATAACACCAAGACCGGCGAGATATTGTACACCGACTCCTGGGGTGCTGATCATGCCCTGAAACGCATGCCTGTTGCCAATGCCTTCGCCATCACCACGGGCATGTATTACATGGAGCCGATGGCGAAGTGACGGCGGGCGAAAAAAGAGTTTGTCGCGCGGCAGGCTTTCCCCTGTAATGCCCTCTTCCTCTTTGCCCACCATGAAATCCGCCACTCCATCCGCTGGTCCGCTGCCCGACATGAAACTGTTCTGGGCCTGCTTTGTTGCCCTTGTCGCCACCTCGTTTGTGTTTGGGGTCCGTGCCAACACCATTGGCCTGTTGCAGGACGGATTTAATCTCTCGGAACAGCAGAAAGGCGCAATCAATGGCGCGGGCATGTGGCCCTTCGCGATCAGCATCATCTTTTTCAGTCTGATCATCGATTACGTCGGCTACAAGACGGTCGCCCTCTTTGCCATTGTCTGTCATGTGGTCTCACTCGTGCTCACCCTGAGGGCCTCGGGCTATCAGGATTTCTATTGGAGCACACTGCTCATCGCGGTTGCGAATGGCACGGTCGAGTCCTTCATCAATCCCGTGGTAGCCACGGTCTTCAACAAGCAGAAGGCCAAATGGCTGAACATCCTGCACGCGGGCTGGCCGGCGGGTCTGGCCCTCGGCGCCCTGTTCTGTGGTTTGCTGCCGGACACGAAGCTCTTCTTTGGCGCGGTGTGGCAGTTCCGCTTTGCCCTCTGTTTCATCCCGGTGGTCATCTACGCGCTGCTCATCCTGCCGCGCGCCTTCCCGGTGAATGAGCGAGTCGCCGCCGGTGTGAGCTACCGCGACATGTTGAAGGAGGTCGGAGCCGTGGGCTTCTTCATGATCACCGCGCTTGTTGCCCCGGCCCTGGCGCAGATGCTCAATCAGGAAGCGTCATGGACGATTGTCTTCAGCATCGCCGCAGTGGTGAGCGTGCTGTCCTGGTTCTACACGCGCTCGCTGGGTAACTGGCTCTTTCTCGTGGTGCTCGTCATCATCGGTCCGCTTGCCACCACGGAGTTGGGAACGGATGGCTGGATGCCTGAATTGCTCAAGCTCGGCGGGCCGGACTTCCCGAACTTTGCGACCTGGATCTTTGTTTATGTGTCGGTCATCATGACGGTGCTCCGCTTCTACGCCGGTCCGATCGTGCACCGATTCTCTCCGATTGGCCTGCTTGTCATCAGCTCTGCGATTGCCATCACCGGTCTTCTGCTGCTCTCGAATGCCACCGGCTGGGCCATCCTTGGTGCCGCCACCATCTACGCCTTCGGGAAAACCTTCCTCTGGAGCACCACGCTCGGCCTGACCTCCGAGCAGTTCCCGAAAGGCGGAGCGCTCACGCTCAATGGCGTCTCCGCCATCGGGGTGCTGTTCCTCGGCGTTCTCGGCAGCCCCTACATTGGCTACAAGCAGGATCTCGACATGGAGAAGCGGCTCAATACCGCCGACCACAGCGCCCTCCATGCCCTGGTGAAGGGTGCCGCCAAACCCGGCATCTTTGGCAATGCCCCGACACTCGATCAGGAGAAGATCAAAGCGCTGCCGGCGGACAAAACTCAGGAACTCGAGCGCGTGCAGGCAGCCAGCAAGCGCAGTGTCTTCACCACCATTGCCATCCTGCCCGGCTTCATGCTCCTGTGCTACATTGGTCTTTATGGGTGGTTCCGCAGTCGCGGTGGCTACCGGCCTGTCGAGATCGGCGCGCATTGATGATTGAGCGGGGATCATCTCCCAAGGCTGATTTTTATCTTGTCACACTGGGGGATGGCTACTAAAACCAGCCGCGCTCAACGAAATACCGTCCACGACGGCCCGTCTGACGCAGTCCATCTAACCTCTGATCCAACCAACCAACCTATCCTCTATGAGCGAAAACAATCGAATGCGTCTCCTTTGGGCTGGCTTTATGGCCATCCTTGCTGCCGGCGTCGGCTTTGCCCTCCGTGGCGGAATCTTTGACAACTGGGGCAAAGAATATGGCTTCACGGGTGCGCAACTCGGTGCCATCGGCGGTGCCGGTTTCTCCGGGTTCTGCTTCGGCATCATCATCGGCGGTGTGATTGTGGACAAGATCGGTTACGGCAAGCTCGTCGCGCTGGCCCTGCTCTGCCACGTGCTCTCGGCCTTTGTCACCTTTGGTGCCAGCACGCCTGAGAACGCCTACAGTTTCCTCTTCTGGGGCATGTTCATCTTCGCTTATGCGAATGGAACTCTTGAAGCCGTGGCCAATCCACTGGTCGCCACCCTGTTCCCTGAAAATCGCACGCATTACCTGAACATTCTGCACGCCTCCTGGCCTGCGGGGATGGTGCTCGGTTCCGTCGCCGGTTGGGTTCTTGACGACAAGATGCAACTCGGCTGGAAGATCCAGCTCGCTCTCTATCTCGTCCCGACCGTGCTCTACGCGATCATGTTCCTGGGTCAGAAATTCCCGAAATCAGAAGCTGCCGCCAAGGGCTCCAGCTTTGTGCAAATGTTCAAGCCCGTCGGCATCCTCGGCGCGCTTGTTGCCTGCTATCTGCTGTCCCTGTTCTTTGGCGATATCAGCAAGGCGTTCTCGCCTGACAATGCCAAGGCCATTGGTTATGGCATCGGCGGCCTGCTCTTGATTGCTGTGACCGTGATCACCAAGGGTTCCATCGGTTCCTTCCTGCTCTTCGTTCTCTTTGGCGTCCACGCCCTCGTCGGCGCAGTCGAGCTCGGCACCGACGGCTGGATTCAAAACATCACGGGCAATTTGTTCACCTCCGAGCAGGGCAAATACCTCTTCATCTGGACCTCAGCCATCATGTTCGGTCTGCGCTTCTGCGCCCACTGGATCGAGAAGACTCTCAAGCTTTCCCCGATTGGCCTTCTTGTCGTCTGCTCGATCATTGCCTGTGTGGGTCTGAATCTCGCCAGCGGCATGCAGTCCTTCGGCATGGCCCTCATCGCGCTTGGCATTTACGCCATCGGCAAAACCTTCTTCTGGCCCACCATGCTGGCCGTCGTGGGTGACCGCTATCCGCAGACAGGCGCTGTCGCCATGTCCATCATGGGCGGCATCGGCATGCTCTCCGCCGGTCTCATCGGCGGCCCCGGTCTCGGTTACTGCAAAGACCGCTTTGCAGGTGAAGAACTGCAAAAGGCCAATCCTGCCCTGTATGCTGAATACAAGGCTGAGAAGCCCAGCACCTTCCTCAACCTGAAGTCCACGGAAGCCTTCGGCCTTGATGGCAAGAAGCTCGGTGAAGCCAAGGACGCAAAAACAAAAAGCGCAGCGCAGCAGGCTGTCGTGACGGCTGACCAAAAAGGTGACCGCGCCACGCTGAAGGCTGATTCCTTCATCCCGCTGACGATGGCTGGCATCTACCTGCTCCTGCTCATTTACTTCAAGGGCATCGGTGGCTACAAGGCCGTGAAGATGGACGACCAGGCCTAGTCCGTTCGTCACAAACCCTCAACAACACGGCGTCCCGGGCAACCGGGACGCCGTTTTCATATCCAGTCTTGACGAAATCAACCCCCCGGACCCAAAC
>CAJCCF010000728.1 GCA_903960845.1 uncultured Verrucomicrobiota bacterium
ATCGCCAAACTCACCCCCAAAGGCTACGAAGAACTCAGCCGCAAAAGTCTCCTGAAGCCCACCACCACCGATCCACGCCGCGCCGTTGTCTGGTCACATCCCGCCTTCGCCGACCAGTGCGTGTTTGCCAGAAACGACGAAGAGATCGTCTGTGTCTCGCTAAAGAAGTGAAGATTTTGTGCATCTCCCTGAACAAGGGTTCAGGCATCCTCGTCTCAATTCCGCCATCCTATGAAAACCGTTCTCTCCCTTCGCCTTAGTGGCCTCGTGCTGCTGGCACTTGCGGGCTGCAAGCCTGAAACCAACACCGCCGCCGATGAAGCCCAGCGCCAGCTTGAAGCCACCCAGGCAACCTACGCGCAGCAGGCTGCCGACATGAAGAGCCGAAGCGAGGACCTGCAAAAGCAGCTCGCTGAACTCCAGCGCAGCATTCAGGACAAGGAGAACGCGGAATTGAAAGCGAAGCTGGATGCGATTTCCGCTGAAAACCAAAAGCTTATGGCTGATGCCGAGTCGGCCCGTCGAAAAAGCGAGCAATTGCGCGAACAGCTTGCATCCAAATCCGTGATGCCGGCTCAAGTGCCCGTCGCCATGCCGTATGTGCCACCCATGGCCCAGTCGCCGGTTTCCCAGTCATGGAGCGATCCCGATGCGGATTACTCAATGTTCTATAAATCGCTCAATCCCTATGGCCGCTGGCTTCAGGTGGATGGTTATGGTTATGCGTTCCGCCCCAACCTTTCCGAGCGCTCGTCATGGCGTCCTTATGTCGATGGACGCTGGGTATCGACCAATCAAGGCTGGGCCTGGGATTCCCGTGAACCATTTGGCTGGGCCTGCTACCACTATGGTCGCTGGGTTCGCCTCTCCAGGCAGGGTTGGGTGTGGATTCCAGGACGTGAATGGGCACCCGCATGGGTATCCTGGCGCTCGGGTGGCAGCCATGTAGGCTGGGCACCGCTGCCGCCGACCGCCGGCTACGGAAACATCAGTCACGATTGCGATGCGCGTTACGGCCTTGCCCCAGGCAATTACACCTTCATTCAGGCATCTCATTTTGGCCGGCCCAGTTATGTGAATGCCACACTGCCCATGAGCAGTGTCACTCAGATTTTCAATCAAACGATCAACGTCACCAACATCGTCCAGGTGAGGCAGCAGAACACCAACATCTTCATGCATCGCGGCGGCCCGGCGCTGGACTGGGTGGAGCGGTGCAACGGATCACCCATCGCGCACGCACCGGTGCAGATCGCTCATTCGCTTGACCGTCCCAACGAGTTCCACCCAGGCCACGCCGGAGCACCCTCATTCATCGCCGCGCCAATACCCTCCGGCCGTTCCGGTCATCTTCATGAGATCCCAAAAAATGCCGAGCATGTGAGCAAGCCCATCATGACCGACGCCTGGAAGGAAGTGCCTTCCGCACAGCGTGATGCATTGCGCGAAGCCATCACCCGGCAGGCTCGCGGCCCACAGCCACAACCCGTGCTTGCCGCCTCAGCACCTGAAGTTCCCGCGATCACTCCCGCGCCTGAACGTATCCGCGCAACCCCGGCGCAACCCGAAGTGTCTCCTGTCATCCCGGCTCCAAACATGCCCGTCACGCCGGGGCGAATCGCTGGTCTTGATCGTGGCAACCATGAGCCACCCGTGATGCCCAAACTCGAAATCACCCAGGATGCAGCGAACAAGGCCGCAAGCGCCCGCCTTGATGCTGAGCGGCAGACACAGCAAACCGAGGAAGCCCGCCAAAAAAATCTCGCCGAACAAAAAGCGGCGGAAGCGGCCATGATTGCCCGGCAGCAGGAACTCGCCGGCAAACAGGCGGAAGCGGCAGCCATGCGCGAGCAGTTGGCCGAGCAGGAAAAGAAAGACCTGGCGCTGCGTGACAAAAAGGCCGCCGACATGAGTGAGAAAGAGGCTGCCGAGCTCAAAGAAAAGCAGGCCGCTGAAATGGCCGCCCAACAGCAGGAACTCGCGCGCAAAGAGGCTGAGGCACTCGCCATGCGCCAGCAACTCGCGGAGCAGGAAAAGAAAAACCAAGCCATGCGCGAAGAACAGTCAGCCGCCATGAAACAGCGCGAAGCTGAACTGGAGAAAGCCAAAGCATCCGCCGAAATGGCCGCTCAACAGCAGGAACTCGCCCGGAAGCAGGAGGAAGCCACCGCCATGGCCCAGCGGCAGGAAGCCATCGCAGCTCAGGCCGAGGCCGCCAAACAACAGGAGATGCAGGCAGAAGCTCGCAAACAGGCAGAAATGGAAGCCGGCAAAGCCCGTGAATCCGCCATGGCCCAACAGGAGGCCCTGAAAGCTGCTGCTGCAGAAGCCGCCGAACGCCAGCGCGCCGCCCTCATGGAGCAGCAGCAGGAAGCCGCCGTCAAAGCCCAGCAGGAGGCCGCCATGCGCGCCCAACAAGAAGCTCAGCAACGCGCCCAGCAGGAGGCCGCCGAACGCCAGCGTGAGGCTGCGGAACGTGCCCAGCAGGAAGCCGCCATGCGCGCCCAACAAGAAGCTCAGCAACGCGCCCAACAGGAGGCCGCCGAGCGCCAGCGGGAAGCCGCAGCTCAAGCCCAGCAGGAGGCCATGCGCCAACAACAGCAGGAAGCCGCACACCGTGCCCAGGAAGAAGCCGCACGCCGGGCGGCCGAGGAGGCAGCCCGTCAGCAGCAGGAGGCAGCCCAGCGAGCCGCCGAGGAAGCCGCACGCCGCGCCGCCCAGCCGCCGGGTCAACCGTAGTTTGCGGAAGCACTTGCGGAACACTCCCCCTTTCCGCCAAACAGGCCCAATCGCCGACCAGTGACTGGAAATTGTCGTTCCCCGGAGTTGCCGTATCATCAGGGCAACCGAGAATACACACATCATGCGCTCCATCCTTCTCCTTGCCGCAGCGGCTCTGACCGCCTGCACTTCCAGCGAATCCGAAAGTGAAACGCGACTCACGGGTCGCAACATCCTCGACGCAGCCACGCTCGAATCAGCGCAGTCAGGTCAGGTGAGTTTCTCAAGCCATGTGAAGCCGATCCTCGAAGCCAAGTGCGCCGTCTGCCATAATCAAAGCGGTCTGCCTGGACGCATGAGCCTCGCCAGCAGGGAGGATGCCGTGAAAACGGGTGCTCTGGGTGCTTTCATCATCCCGGGGCAGCCGGACAAGAGCCGTTTCATCGACCACTTGAGCGCCACCCATGCGTCCGTGAAAGCCATGCCGCCGGTGGGTGAGGCGCTGACTCCTGAAGAAGCGGCCCTGCTGCGGCGCTGGATCAGCCAGGGTGCTTTCTGGCCCGCCGGCTCTTCCGGAAAGCTCCTCACCGAACGCTGATCTTTCGACCTCTCCGTGTTTCAGAATCTCCGCGTCTTCGCGCTCCTGCTCTGCGCTTTCGCTCCCGCCGCCTGCACGCCGGAGAAGCCACGCGCAGATTTGATCTTCATTCAAAGCGCCGAACCGGAGACCATCGATCCCGCGCTCGCCTCGGATCAGGTGTCGATGCGCATCTCGTCATCCCTGTTTGAGGGACTGTGCCGCGTGACGGCTGAAGGCAAGCCGGAACCCGGCATGGCGGAGCGCTGGGACATTTCGGAGGACAAGAAAACCTACACCTTTCATCTCCGTGCCGGCATCACCTGGACGAACGGGAAGCCAGTCACCGCGCATGATTTCGCAGACTCATGGCGGCGCGTTTTAACGCCCGGAACCGGCGCGGATTATGCCAATCTCATGTTCATTGTTCGCGGTGCCCGCACTTTCTTTGACGGACAGGAAAAAGATTTCACCAAAGTCGGCGTGCAGGCGCTGAATGAGCGCACGCTTCGCGTCGAACTGGAAAATCCAACACCTTACTTCATCGACCTGTGTTCCTTCATCACGCTCGCGCCGGTCTCGCTTGGCAGCATCCGCCAGCATGGCACGGCCTGGATCAAGCCGCAGAACATCGTCACCAATGGTGCCTACATTTTGGAAGACTGGCGGCTCGATGATCACATCCGGCTGAAAAAGAATCCGCACTACTGGGACGCAGCAAATGTGAAGTTGCGCAGCGTGGAGGTGAAGCCCGTGCAGGATGCCAACACGGCGCTCAGTTACTTCCACACCGGCCAGTGCGATCTCATGATGGACAAAGGCATGGTCCCGCCTTCGCTGACTCAGAAGCTCAAGCAAAAGCCATGGTTCCATACCGGGCCGTTTCTCGGCACCTGGTTCATCCGCATCAATGTCACACGCCCGCCATTCAACGATCCGCGCGTGCGTCAGGCCTTTGCCCTGGCGGTGGACAAGAAACGCATCGTTGAAAAAATCACCCAGCTCGGCGAGCCCGTCGCAAGCAGCATCACGCCGCCGGGAGCTGGACAGAACTACCAGCCGCCACCGGGCTTGAATCATGACGTGCAGCGCGCGCGTGATCTGCTCTCACAGGCCGGGTTTCCGGGTGGCAAAGGCTTCCCGCGAGTCGAGTATTTGTACATCCCTCTGCCCATCGAGCGCAGCATCGCCATCGAACTTCAATCCATGTGGCAGGAGGCGCTCGGTGTGACCGTGAACCTGACCAAGCAGGAACAAAAGGTCTGGCTCAAATCCATGCGCGATCTGGATTACCACCTCTGCCGCTCAAGCTGGGTCGGTGACTACAATGACCCGAGCACCTTCATGGATCTTTTCACCAAAGGGAACGGTCAGAACCGCACCGGCTATGCCAGCACCGCCTATGATGAATTCATCGCGGCGGCCGCGCGCGAGCCCGATACGCAGCGCCGAAACACGCTCTTCCAGCAGGCCGAAAGCCTCCTCGTCAGCACCGACACCGCTTTAATTCCGGTGTATTTCTACGTCGGCGTGCAGTTCTACCACAGCGACCGCCTCAGCGGCGTGCAGGGCAATTTGATCGACGATCATCCCTTCCGCTGCATGAGCTGGAAGTGAATCCTCAAGCCCGTCCAAGATAGCGATCCCGCCCCCTGGCCAATGCCTCGATCTTGCGATCGGCGATGCTGCGCTTCAACATCCAGAAGCCGCAGTCGGGATGGATGAATTTCACACGACCCGCGCCGAGTTTTTTCTCCGCTGCTTCAATGCGCAGCGCGATCTGATCCGCCGTCTCGATGTGGTTCACTTTGATGTCCACCACGCCCAGTCCCACACCGATCTTCGGATCGAGATCCTTCAGGGCCTCGAGATCGTCGGCCGGACGGTGCGCCAGCTCCAGCACCACATGATCCGCACGCAGGCTGTTGAGAAAGGTGATCAGCGCGGACCACTCGCCCTTTTGGATTGTCTGGCCACCGTAATTGCCGAAGCAGAAATGCACCGCCTTTGTCCCCTTCACCGCATCGAGCACGCGATTGATGCCCTTTGCCGCAAGAGGCGCATCGGCCGGATTGCCGGGAATGTTCGCCTCGTCCACCTGAACACAATCGCACACCAGTTCCGCAGCCTGCGCAGCCAGAGCATCAGCCACGGCCATGTTCAGCGCTTCAAAGTCGCCATAGTGGTTGTCCAGCAGCGTGCGGGCAAGCATGTAGGGACTCGTGAGAGTGAACTTGAACACCCCGCCTGCCACCTTCGCGGCGCGGGCGCAGTCGTCCGGCAAATTAAGCACTCCTTCGGTGACCGGTCCGCGCACCACCGCAGCGGGCCTGGAACGGAATCCCATTTCCTTCTTCGCACGAAACGCCGCCGCATCCGCACGGCCCACCCGCGCATCGCAGCCACCCAGTTTGTGGACAAAGTACTCGATCATCCCATTCGTGTCCGGGTGATTCACATCGAAGCGATACAACTCGCCATCCGTCGGCAGATCGATCCCCGCCTGCCGCTGCTGGTCAAAGACGACGCGCGTGGCATCGATCACCGCCTGCTCACTCGGCAGCGCCGCCAGCCAGTCAGGGATTGGATAAGAACCAACAGTCGTGGTGAGGATGGATGGATGGGACATGCGCTGAGAGTAGGCGCATCCGCCATGGTATGGGAAGCACGCGGCGCGATTGTCCAAAGCCCGGCACGCATCACACATCGCCGCTTTGACATCCTGTGTGCCATCTCCATTCTAGCGCGATGTCAGACGCCCCTCTTCTCCGCACGCCCTTGTATGAAAGCCATGTCGCCCTTGGCGGTAAAATCATCCCCTTCGCGGGCTGGGAGATGCCGGTGCAGTACACGGGCATCGTTCAGGAACATCACGCCGTACGGAAATCGGCCGGTGTCTTTGACATCTCACACATGGGACAGTTCATCGTCAGCGGCAGTGATGCGCCCGCTTTCCTGAACCGGGCACTAACTAATGATGTTTCGAAACTGGAAATCGGCCAGGGGCAGTACTCGCTCCTGCTCAATGCGGGCGGCGGAGTGATCGACGACCTCATTCTTTATCGAACCAGTGAGCGCGAGTTCTTCCTCGTCGTCAACGCCAGCAAGATTGCCGAAGACTGGGCTCAATTTCAAAGCCTGCTCACCGGTGCCGGCAATGTTCAAATGGCCAATCTCAGCGACACCACCGCCGGGATTGCCGTCCAGGGGCCCAAAAGCCGTGCGGTGTTTGATCGCGTGTTCGGCGCCGGGGCCACTTTTCCTCCACACAACAGCATCTTCATCGCATCCAGCGACGCGGGCTTCATGTGGCTCTGCGGCACTGGTTACACGGGGGAGGAAGGCTTCGAGTTTTTCGCGCCAGCGGCATCCGCCACAGCCTGGTTTGACCGCTTTGTCGCTGCCGTGCGGGAGGAAGGCGGCCAGCCCTGCGGCCTCGGCGCACGTGACACGCTGCGCCTGGAAATGGGCTACCCGCTCAATGGCAATGACCTCTTTCCCGACAAGACCCCGCTCCAGGCCGGGCTTGGCTTTTTCGTCGCCATGGAGAAACCGGATTTCATCGGCAAAGCCGCTCTGGTTGCACAAAAAGCAAACGGTCTACCCAGCAGGCTTGCCGCCTTCAAAATGACCGGCACCGCACCGCCTCCGCGCCCGCATTATCCTGTCGCTTTCAATGGCGAGATCGTCGGCGAAGTCGCCAGCGGCACCCAGTCCCCCAGCCTCAGCACCGGCATCGGCATGGCCTACCTGCCCATCGGGGCCACCCAGCCAGGCACCGTGATCGAGATCGAGATTCGCGGCCGCCGGTTCCCCGCCGAGGTGGTGAAGAAGCCGTTTTACAGGAAGACGGAATAACAAATCTCACGTCAACGCGATCCCGATCCAGGCGATCACTTTTTCAGCGTCGCGATCAGAAACTCGGCGATGCCCGCATGCTTCACATTCAGGGCGCCGGGATAGTTCAGTTCGCACTCGGTGCCGATGGACTGGCAGTGTTCTTGAAGCTTCACACCGTAGTTGGAGGTGTGGGTGGGATCTTTCTGAGGCTTCCCGAGCGCCGGGGTGTCGCCATATTTCAGATACACTGGCGGATCGTCTTTGCTGACGAGTTCATATGGCGAGTACATCTTGATCCACTTCAGCACCGATTCGCGCTTCTCAAGAAACTCGGCAAAACGAGTGTCGCGGGTTTTGCGGTCGTTCGGGTCCATGAAACCAAAGGCGTGTCCGCCGTAACGGCTGTTCGGAGTCCATTCGATGAGTTGTTTCGGATCGAGCGAGGTCTGCGCACCATTGACTGCGGCGCACCAGAGACGGGTGGATTCACGGGCGATGGGATCACTGCTTTTCGGATCCGCCATGTCATCGTGAAAGGCGAGGTAAAGGCTGGAGCAGGCCCCGGCGGAACCGCCGCTGGCACCGATGCGCTGTTTGTCGAGATTCCACTCGCCCGCTTTGCTGCGGACAAATTGCAAAGCGCGCGCAGCATCGGCCAGAGGCCATTCGACGGGCGGCATCACTCCAGCCAGATGCGCCTGCCAGGAGTAGCGGTAGTTGATGGAGACGACGGAGATGCCGGCCTTGATACAGGCTTCGAGTTCACCCGGATTGGCCTTGTCACCCGCCACCCAACCGCCTCCATGGATGAAGAACAGCAGCGGGGTGGGCTTGGCCGATTCGGCTTTGTAAAAATCCAGCACCTGACGCTCATGCGAGCCATAAGCAACATTCGCCACAGTGGGCGCACGCCTCGGTTTAGCGGCGGGTTTGGGCGCTGCTGTTTGAGCGGAGACCGAAAGGACGCACAGAAGCGAAATGAAGACGGGGATGATGGAACGCATGGCAGGGGAAAAACGTGTTCCGCTCAGGGCTTCTTCTTGGCGGCCTTTTTATTTCCAGCCTTCTTCACCACCAGCGGCCAGTTTGGATCGTCGACGCGCATGGCCTTCATCCATGACTCTGCTTTCGCCACCAGTTCAGGTTTCTCCGCAGCGAGGTCCTTTGACTCACTCACGTCCGCATTCAGGTCATAGATTTCGATCTTTTTGGCAGGACCATTTTTCACCGCCTTCCAGTCACCGAAACGAACCGCCTGCAGCGAGGTGCCCTCATGCAGTTCCCAGTAAAAGGCTTCGCGCTTTGGCGCTGCGCCACCTTTGAGCATCGACACAACGGACAAGCCGTCGGTCTTCGATTTCATTTCAACCCCCGCCAACTCCGCCGCAGTGGGCAGGAAATCCCAGAAGGCCCAGGGCTCTTCACTCACGCGCCCGGCAGGCACTTTGCCGGGCCAGCGCGCAATGCCGGCCTGGCGCAGTCCGCCTTCATAGAGGCTGCGCTTAAAGTCGCGCAACTTGCCGCCCATGGCCTGATCAAAGAGCTTGCCGACTTCCGAATCGGGCGCAAAGGACGCGCCATTGTCACCGGAGAAAACGACGAGCGTGTTGTCATCCACTTTGAGTTCCTTCAGCAGATCCATGAGGCGACCAACCTCGCTGTCGAGGCGCGTGACCATGGCAGCATAGGTCTTCTGCAGCTTCGTCCACGGCTTGTCCTTGTAGAGGCCAAGATCGTCGATCTCAAAACTGCCATGCGGCAGGGTGACCGCGTGAAAAAGGAAGAAGGGGCCCCCTGCATGCTTCCGCACCCAGTCGCGCGTGTCCCGGCCGATCAAGTCCATGGCATAGGTTTTGCCGTCCAGCTCGACATGCTTGTCGTTATTCCAGAGATACGTCGGGAAGTAGCTGTGTGCGTGACGCTGGCAGTTGTAACCATAGAAGTGGTCGAAGCCGAGCTTCAAAGGACTGCCCGTTGTGTCGAACATGCCCATGCCCCACTTGCCGGTGCAGGCCGTGGCATAACCGGCTCCCTTGAGAAGTTGCGCCACTGTCACCGTTCCCTCCGGCAGCGGCATTTGACCTTCAGGTTTGATCTCGCGATTTGCCCGGATCGGGCAGTGCCCCATGTGCAGGCCGGTCATCAACGATGAACGTGAAGGCGCGCAAACACTCGTGCCTGAATAAAGCTGCGGAAACTTCGTTCCCTCCGCCGCCATGCGGTCCAGGTTCGGCGTCTGGATGAGCTTCTGCCCATAACAACCGAGATCGCCCTGCGCAAGATCGTCGCAAAGAATGAAGATGATGTTAGGCCGGTCGGCGGCAGGGATGCGGAGAGCAAAAAGCAGGGTGCTGAGGGTCAGCAGGCAGAGGAGTTTCATGGGCGGACCATTTCAACGCACTGCATTGAATGATCTGACAGAGAATGATCATCACTCCGCCGTCACCCGTTTGGCCTTGGACTTTCCGCCGTGCCAGAGGTCGTATTGAGGATCGGCGTAGGTTTTGAAAAAGAGGTCGAGCTTCGCGGACATCTCGTGCGTCGGCCCCCCGGTACCGGGCTGGCCGAAGAGATTGAACCGCTCCCGGGGATCGGCTTGCATGTCATAGAGTTCATGCGGGCCATCCGGATGCCGGTGCACATACTTCCAGCGATCACCACGCACCGCGCGGCAGGTTTCCATTTCGTAGAACACGGTGTTGTCCCAAGTCGCGAGTTTCTCACCACGCAGCACCGGCGAGAAATCGCGGCCGGGTGACTTGGGTTTGGCCGGCATTTTTCCACCCAGGTTGAGATGGCCGAGCAGGCTGGAAAGGAAATCGTAATTACTGACCAGTAAATCCGAAGTGGCACCCGCCGGAATGACGCCCGGTTGATGAAAGATGAAGGGGATCTGCATCATCATCTCATGCGCGCCGATGGGCCGCGTGTGGTCGCCCATGCCCCAAATGCCGTTCTGACCGCCCATCCAGCCCTGGTCACTGGCATAGACCACGAGTGTGTCCTTCTCCAATCCCAGGCGCTTCAGCGCAGCCATGATTTCGCCCACACCATCGTCCACGCCGCTGACCTCGCAGGCCATGCGCCGCATGGCGCGCGGATCGTTGTGAAATTGTTTGTTATGATGCTGCCAGGGATGCATGGCATCGCGAGGGAAGCATTGCAGTTCCTTGTCGGCGTAGTAGGCCGCGTGACGGTTTTTTGACCCGTTCAGCATGAGGTTGCCGAGCGAATAGGGGCCATTGTAGGCGAGGTAGAGAAAGAAGGGCCGCTCCTTATTGGTCTCGATGAATTCGATGCCGCGCCGCGTCCAGTAGCCGGTCGTGTATTCAGCCACTTTTGTGACCCGGCCGTTTTCGATGATTTCCTGATCGTAGAACTCGCGCGTGCTGCCATCCGGTTTCGTCACCCAGAAGCCGAAACCCTCGCCGGGTGTCATGTTTGCCCCGAGATGCCATTTGCCGCTGAGCCCGCAGGTGTAACCGGCACCTTGGAGTATTTCACCGGCGGAGGTGAACTCGGCAAGCGTGTTGTAGGCCTCCGGTCCCATCATGAACTTCGGGTCCAGAAATGAATGCAAACCATGCTGTGACGGGATCAGACCGGTGAGAAAAGTGGCCCGTGTCGGCGAACAAACAGCATTGCTGCTCATGGCACGGGTGAAGCGGATGCCGCCCGCGGCCAGGGCGTCGATGTTGGGCGTGCGAATGTCCTTGTTGCCATAGCAGCCGAGCGTCCAGGCTCCCTGGTTGTCGGTGAGGATGAAGACGACGTTGGGTTTCCTGGCTGCCTGCGCAGAAGCGATGGCAGCAAGAATGCAAAGGACAGCAAAAACGTGACGCATGGGGATTAAACGCCAGCCGGGAATCAGCTTTGCAATCAGTGACGAAAGCCTTTCACGCGCGTGTGCATCTCCTCAAGCATCGGTGCCAGTTCCATCTTGGTTTTCAGGGGAGCACCGCGCAGAAACAGGATGGGATCGTCGGCAATCATGCTTTCCATGAATTCACGGTCTTTGTCAGCGGGCTGGTCACCGGTCTTGGCATTGCCGCGCTGGCCTTTCATATCGCCCCTCATTCGTGCCACGAGCTTTTTGCGCTCCTCAACGGGCATGGCCTTGAGACCCTTGTCGATGATGTCGAGCAGGGGGTCGACGGTGCGGTTCACATACTCCTTCTGTTCATCCCCGGTCAGTGAATTGAAAAATTTGTTCAGCGACTCCTGCGCATCCTCACGCAGTTCGCGGCGCTGGCCGGGATCAAGGCGGTTGTAGTTGGTGATGACTTTGACCAGATAGCGCTGCCGCATGTCGTTCGCGACAATCGCGCCATTCAGCCAGGGGGCTTCCTCCACAAGCTCCATCACTCTGCCGGGCCAGGACACAAGATCATCGGTCTGCTGCATCACGACGGCGACACCAGCCCAGATCAGGGCCAGTGCAACAGCGGCGGTCGTCCAGATGCGTTGGCGTGACATGGTTCAGCGTCTGAATCGTTTGCTGACAATGCCGATGAAATCACCAGCCTCCTCGACGCGGAGTTTCTGGGTGACGTAAAAGTACACGACCGCAGCCAGGGAGATGATCAGCCCAAGCTCGGCCGCCTGCATGACAAAGCTCATCTTTGCCCAACCGGCCAGCAGGAGCATCTTCAGGCCATAGCAGACCGCCGCCATCAGCGCGATGCCGACCAGGAGGCGAACCAGTGACTGCGTCAGCGATCGAGTCTCCAGACCACCGGCGAATTTTCTCATGCTGAGGTAAAGCGCCGCAAAGTTCAGCGCCAGGCCGAAAGCGGTGGCCCAGGCAAGGGCGGTGTGATCCCAGTGCAGCACAAAGACCGTGATCGAGTTCAGCGTGGCATTGAGCGCGATGACCCCCAGGCTGACCATCATCGGGATGAAGCGCCGGTCGATGGTGTAGAAGGCGGGTTGAAGCACCTTGATGGCCGAGTAAAACACGAGGCCAAAAGCATAGGCCTGAAGCGGAGCCGCAGTCATCGCGACATCATGCGCGGTGAACTTGCCATGCTCGAAGAGGAGCGAAACGATCTCGCCGGCAAAGATCGAAAGGCCCACGGCACAGGGCAGCGTGAGGAAGAGCACGAGTCGCAAACCCTTGGCCAAAGCGCCGCGAAACGCCGGCGTCATGCCCTCGGTTGCCAGGCGGGAAAGCATCGGCAGCGTGACCGTGGCCACGGCGACACCGAACAGGCCAAGAGGGAGCTGCTGAAGGCGCTGCGCATTGGCCAGCCATGCGGTCGCGGACTCCTTGCCCGGCGTGAATGAGGCAAAGATCGAGTTCAGCAGCACATTGATCTGCGTGCCGCCGGCCGCGATGAGCGACGGCCACATTAGGTGCAACACATCGCGAACGCCCTCGTCCTTCCAGCCAAAATCAGGCCGGAAACGGAAGCCCACTTTCTTCAAGGAAGGCAATTGGATCGCAAGCTGCATGACACCGCCGATCAGCGTGCCGATGGCAAATCCGGTGAGGCCTTTTTCAGTGATGTGCCCACCGCGAAAACCAGGATCAAGAATCCAGGCAAAGATCAGCCCGCCGACGATGCAGCCGAGATTGAAAAAAGCCGACGCAACCGCGGGGATGAAGAAGACCTTCTTCGAGTTCAACATGCCCATCACCAGCGCCGTGACGGAGACGATCGTGATGAAGGGATACATGATTTGCGCCAGCCAGACGCAGAGGTTCACGCTCGCTTCATTGTCCCATCCCGGATTCAGCAGGCGAATCAGCACGGGAGCCAGCGCCACGCCAGCCACGGCGACCAGCGACATGAAGCAGACCGACAACGTCAGCATTTTCCGCCCCAATTCCCAGGCCGCTTCATCGCCCTGAGTCTTGATCTTCTTTGAGAAGGTGGTGACAAAGGCGGTGGAGAGAGCGCCCTCGGCAAAGAGATCACGCAGCATGTTAGGCGTGCGAAACGCCGCGGTGAAAATGCCGGTGAAGGACGAGCCGAACAAACCATTCAGCAACTGATCACGCACCAGGCCCAGCACCCGGCTGCACAGGATGGCGATGGAAACGACCCCTGTGCTTTTTGCCTGGGAGTTGGAGTCGGTCTTGGGTTCTGAAACACTCATGAGGTCGGGCTACTGCGGGAGTCGCGAAAGTAGAGTTGCACGGATCGTGTCTTTATCCTGACGCAGGTGCAAAACTGCATGGAGGACGTTTCGCGTTCCTTCGACGCTGTAGTAGAGGCCAACATCCCATTCGAGAATTGCCAGTCTGCGGATGGTGGTCAGATCAAGATAAGCGGGGGCCATGAACGGATTCTGCCTGAGGAGTTCCAAGCGCTCATTGACC
>CAJCCF010000729.1 GCA_903960845.1 uncultured Verrucomicrobiota bacterium
ATCCCCCCTGGATTCCCGGCCTCTGGTCATTGCTCGCCATTCTGCTGCTGCTTGGGAGCATTTTCGGCTACTACTACGCGTTGGCCAGAAGCACGCACTTCGAGCACCTGCCGGAGAAAGCCGAAACCGAGCACTGAACCCAAATCCATGAATGGATGGCATCGGAATGCGGGCAAAGGAATGGCTTTCAATCAGTTGTCTCCCCTGGCCGGTCTCACCCAAAAGAGGAGAGGTCTTGCAGGTTGAAGCCTTGTCTTTCATTCCCCTGCCACCCTTCCTCCGCCAATTGGTTTTCCATTTTCGGCGACAGCCCTCACCCTGCCGCAAGCGCAGGCGATCACTCCGCGCATCACCCCATGGAGCGCGAGTCTGGCGCAACCGACTCGCCACTTTCTGCGCTCACGACTCCGCCATCCCATCTACTACCATTGTACGAACTCCTGCGTCCTGCCACACTCCAGGAAAGCCAGGCGAGTTACGAAACTCGCGCTCCACCAACTTATCCAACTGATCCATAATCTACCGCTCATCAATCGCATGCTCCACGTCATCCATCTTGCCAAAACCTTCATTCCCGTGACATATAGGGACATCTTTCTGCGCGTGCGCGCAGAATAAGAAACTGTTAGGCCGCTATGAACGCATTGAGTGCACTTGAAAGATTGAAATCATGGCTTGGACTTATTTAGTCATCGCTGGCTTGCTTGAAATTGGTTGGGCCATTGGCCTCAAATACACGGAAGGTTTTTCCCGACTTTGGCCGAGCGTAGCAACCCTCTGCGCCATGATTGCCAGCTTTGGCCTGTTGTCGGCCGCGCTCAAAACAATCCCCGTCGGCACGGGCTACGCCGTGTGGACGGGGATTGGTGCGGCAGGCACGGCCATCATCGGGATGGCGTTCCTCGGCGAGTCGAGAGAGGTGTTACGCATTCTTTGCCTTATGCTCATCGTTGCCGGCGTCGTGGGCCTCAAGTTCGCCTCAGCATCAGGCCATTGACTTATGAGCAGTGACCTTCGGCCGAACGTTCATACTGCCGGGATCAAGTGTCCGTCCCTTAGCGTCCTGAAAGCGCACCGATGAAGCCTTTGAAGTCATCATCGATCCAGCGCCATGCAGCCACACAGGACAGCATCGAAGGCCCACGCACCTGCCATGCGCCACGGCTTCGATTTTGCTATAACCTTCACTCCCGCGACATATAGGGCCATATCTCTGCGCGTGCGCGTAGAATAAGAAACTGTTAGACCTCGTTGCGCATGGCCGCTCTCCGCCTCATCCTCCTCTTGGCGGTTGTGGCGATTGATATTTGGGCCGCAATCGCTGTCATGTTGCGCCCCGGTCTTACTGGCTGGCTCGGTGGGTCGTATTGGCTGTTTGTTATTCTCGCGCTTGTAGCCACCGTCGGCATGACCGGATTTTTCTCGTATTACTCCAATCCAAACACGCACATCTTTGGCTGGCCGATTCCGCAGGTGATTTTTCAGTGCGACACCCCAGATTCTCCGTGGTTGGATTACGTTGGACCGACAATCATTCTGGCCTATCCCATGAATTTCTTCCTCTATCTGTTTCTCCCGTCGGTTGTATTCATTATACTTGCTCGGAGACGACGACATGAGGCACAAAAAGAGGTCTAACATTAAAGGGTGCATGGCTGCGAGGAACGAGCCAGCAAGTGCCTCCTCTGGTTGAATACGGCCTTGCCGCGATGAGCGGCATCACTCAAGCGCAGCAATCCCGCAGAGCCTGCGAGCAGGATCACCCCGGCTTGAACACACTTGGCCTCTGATGCGTTTGGTGTTGCGCGGTTGATGACCGATTCGCTTTTGAGCGATGGCAGGGCGAGGTGACTTTTGAAAAGCTCGTGAAGCGCAGACCGCTCGTCCCCACCACGTTGGAGAGCAGGGAAATGGCGCGAGATGACGCTTGAGGTCAATTTCGTGGTGGCTTGGCGTCGGCAGGCCGCTGAGAGGCGAGCGGGCCAAGGCCACACTCGTCCTACAAAGACAGCACGGCTTTCGCTGGAGTTGTCACGTAACCCGCCCACCGAAAAACGAATCTTGCCTCCGCCTCCTATGCGGATACACGTTCCTCACGTTCGACCACCTATGCCACCGACATTTGCCTACATTCTCGCGCTGATGGTTTACATTGGTGCCGCGTGTGTAGTGTGGGGCGTGGCAATTGTTCTGGCATTTCCTCAGCGCACACGCGCCCTCGCCAAGAAGATTGCCGCTGGTATGGCTGGGTCGTTTCCTGGTGTTTTCCTTTTCCAGCTTATTTCAGTTCCATTGCTCGCCGTGATTTTATTAACCATTGCTGGCATCTCGCATTTCTTCCGCCCGCCCGATGCCGTCATCATCGTTCTGGCGTTGGTCATCATCAGCATTCCAACCGCTGCATCGCTGCTTGGCTTTTACACCGGCTGGCGGGTTGCTTGGGAGTTAGCCGCAGGTCGTTCGGCTCGTGAGTTCTTGCAGACAGACCGAGTTCTCGGGCCAGTTGTGCGCTTTCTTCGCAGACGGCTACCATTTTTGGGTGCATTGCTGCGAGGAACGAGCCAGCGAATGCCCTTCTAGTTAAACACTGGCTTGCCGCGATGAGCAGCATCACTCAAGCGCAGCCATCCCGCAGAGCCTGCGCATCAGGATCACTCCGGCTTGAACACCCTTGACCTCTGATGCGTTTGGTGTTGCTCAGTTGCTGTCATACTCATAGCTACGATTGAAGCGCGGCAGGGCGTTGTCATTCGCGGCGGAGACGGTGCCGGGCTTGATGAAGATGCCGACGAGCGGGGGGATGTCCTTCGTCGCGATGAGATTGTCGAAGACGACGGGAGCCTGATAGATGACGCCGTCCTGGAAGACCATGAAAGCAGCGGGCTTCGACTTACCGTGCCCGGCGGGCAGGTAGATCTAATAATCGCGCTCGGCGGCGGTGACGTAGAGGCTGAGAAGAAACAGAAGGCTGAAGGGGCGCATGGACGGGAATGACGAATGAGTAAATCCGAATGACGAAAGAATGATCCATGACGAATACCGAACCTGGAGGCTGCCCGTTTTAAAGCTGGCGGGGCTTTCCGGGTTCGGGCTTCGTCATTCCTTCGTCATTCTGGAATTAGGATTTCGTCATTCTCAATGCATCTCCACCGCACAGGATCCCAGTCCGCCGCGGTAGTAGTTGAACTGGACGTTCTGATGATCCGCCAGAAGGGACATCGGCACGGAGGAATCGGCAATACGCTTGGAGATCATGAGCGCGGTGAGGCGCTGGCCGAGCGGGTTGTCGTGCAGACCGGCCTGCCAGATGCTGACCTTCTCCGCATTCCATGTTTCTTTGGGGCCGACGGTGATGGCCATCTGAGGCACCATGGTGATGTTTCCACCGCCGGAAGTCCGGGCATTCTGACTGAGGGTGACGGGATGCAACTCGACAATGCGCGTGGCGAGTTTGCGATACTCGGCAGGCGGCGGTGGCTCGTTCTTCCACTTGCCGGTGCGCTTGAGCGGATCATTAAAGGCCCAGTGCTTGATGTCGCCCTGACCGCCCTGCATGACGATGCAGCGCACGCCTGAACTCCAGCTCTTGATGTAGGCGCTGGTGTCGGCCTTCGGGAAATGAAGCTGGGTGTCCGGCATGACGAGCTTCTTCTGAATGCGGTCAAAGCAAAGCTCGCGGTCGGCTTTCTCAAAGGACAGCGGATGATCCATGCTGACCTCCTTCTTCGTCTCAGGATCATACCACTCGTCCATGCCCCAGAAGTGGCCGTCCTTGATGGAGATGCCGAGATCATTGATCAGACGCGCCACGAGCGGGAGATGCTCCGTGGGACCGACAGGACCACAGATGCCGGCAGGATTGTCCGGAGTGGCCTGCTTCCAGGCGTGAATGTATTCCAGAGCCTCGGCCAGGTAGAAGTCTTCAAGAGTGTCATACATGACCACTTTGAAACCGGGCCGCGAGAGCTGGCGCAGATCACGCTCCGTGAGACGTGCGGCGTCATTGATGAGCGAGGAATCGAGCGTGGTGTAATCCCACCAGTCGGGGGCGATGTGGCTGAGCTTACGGGACATGGGTGTGGTGCAAGGGGAGGATGGTTGGTATCAAAGACGGACAACGGGCCCGCTATTTATCCACTCTCATCCAGCACGGGCCGTTTTGCCAAGCTTCCAGCGCAGATAAGGAGAAGTTTTTTCCCTCGCCTTCGCGGGGAGATGGCCTTTAAACAGCACCAGCCACTCTGAATTCATCATGAACGACACTTCACCCTCCACCGATCTGGGCTTTGGCAGCAAAGCCTCCCACGACCCTTTCCAGGCCGCCAAGGCCAGTGCGCTGAAGGCTGCTGAAGAGCTCCGTGCGGCGGCTTCCCAAAAGGCCAGCGAACTGCGTGACGCCGCCGGTGCGCGTGCCCAGCACTTCAAAATGACCGCCGAACAAAAGGCGGCCGAATTGAAATCCGGTCTCCAGGAAAAAGCGGGCGACATCCGCGGACTCGCGGGCGATGCCCTCGATCAGGCCAAGGAGCGCTATGAGCTGCTCATGACCGAGGCCGAGACCATGGCGCGTGAAAAGCCGCGTCAGGCACTGCTCACCGCCTTTGGTGCGGGACTCGTCGTGGGACTCCTGCTGCGCCGTTAACCGCCCCGGACCACGCCACCCGTATGATGGATCTGGAAGTCTCCCGCCTTAAATCGCTGCTGCGCGCACTCGCGCTTTATGCGGAGGCACGCGGGCGCTTGCTGCAGATCGAGGCGCAGGAAGCCGGCAGCAAATTCACCAGCACCCTGGTGCTGGCCGCTCTGCTGTCTGGCTGTGTTCTCTGCGGCTGGATGTTGGCCATGCCCGCGATCGTCTGGCTCATCGCGCAAAGTCAGAACTGGCCGTGGCATTTTGTCGCTCTCGGTGCGGCGGCTGCACACCTCTTTTTGGGTTTCATTTTCCTGCTGATGCTCCTGCTGCGGCTGCGCCGTCTGCGGGTGTTTGAAGAGACATTCAATCAATTTCAACGCGACCGCGAATGGCTAAGCTCAACACCGCCCCAAAGCTGACGCCTAAACAGCAGGCTCTCAAGGATCTTGAACAGGCGCGCGCGCTGCTCGGTGTGCATGTCCATCTGGCATCGGAAGCCTGGAATCCGCGTGAACTCATGCGCCAGTCCCTGCAAAAGCATCTTTGGGCCTGGGTGTCGGCAGCAGGTGTTGGTGGTCTGCTTCTGTGGCGTATTCTAACACCTTCGCTTCAATCTAAGATTGGGCGTGACTTCTCCGGCGCATCCGCTAAAAAAAGCGGCCTTATTGCGCTTTTAATGACGCCCATGCTCGACATCGCGCGGCAGGCAGCATTGAAGTTCGGCACCACTTTCATCCAATCCTACCTGCAAAATCATCTCTCCCAGCATGAGGGTCCACACACCCCTGTGCGTGAACCTAACTCTCATGTCTGACCAAGCCGCCTCCCCCGCTCAAGATGTCGTGCCCGTTCTGGGCTCCGTGGATGATTATCTGCGTTTTTGCATGCAGTATGATGCCTCCGATCTGCACCTGCCGACCGCCGCGCAACCAACCTGGAGAAGATTCGGCAATCTGAGCTCCATCTGGAACAACGCCACCACCCTCACCGCCGAGGACACTCACCGCCTGGCCTACGGCTTCCTGAATGAAGAGCAGATCAAGAAGCTCGAGACACGCGGCGACGTTGATTTTGCCTATTCGCCTGACTTCGGGCGCTTTCGCGCCTCGGTGATCAAGCAGCGCCTTGGCATTGATATCACTTTCCGCATCATCAGTACCCATCTGCGCTCCGTTGAGGAACTCGGCCTGCCTGACACCGTGCGCACCCTGACGCGCTACCACAACGGCCTTGTGCTCGTCACCGGCCCCGTCGGCTGCGGCAAGTCAACCACACTCGCCGCGCTCGTGGACGCCATCAACATCGAGCGTGAAGATCACATTATCACGCTGGAGGAACCCATCGAATACGTCCTCAACCCCAAAGGCTGCCATTTGAATCAGCGTGAAGTCGGCACCCACACGCAGTCCTTTGCCGCCGCTCTCCGCGGTGCCTTGCGTGAAGATCCGGACATCATCATGGTCGGTGA
>CAJCCF010000730.1 GCA_903960845.1 uncultured Verrucomicrobiota bacterium
GATGCTGCCGCCTGAGATTCCGGAATTCTGAACTGCGAATCACCTGTCATCTTTATGATTTGATCCCGACACGGCAGGAGAAGGCCGCACCTTAATGCGCGAGCATCTCCTCTAGCACGTCGGACTTGTCATGCACGCCGAGACGATCCACGAGCGTGGCGCTGGCCTGATTGAGGCCGAGGACTTCGACCTCGGCTCCCTGGCGACGGAATTTGAGCACAATTTTGTCCAAGGAGGAGACGGCAGTGATATCCCAGCAGTGGGCGTGGGTGACGTCGATTCGGATGCGCTTGATGTCCTCTTTGAAGTTGAACTGCTGCACGAAGGCATTCGCGGAGGCAAAGAATATCTGCCCATGCACACTGTAGGTGCGGCAGCCGCCACCGACTGTGCTGGTGACGCGCATGACCTGCGCGACTTTCCGCGCAAAGGACAGGGCACTGAGCAGCACACCCACGCCGACTCCGAGAGCGAGATTGTGCGTAAAGACAACGACGGCGACGGTGCTGAGCATGACGAGGCTGGAGGTGCGCGGATGCAGGCGCATGTTTTTAAAGGAGGCCCAGGAGAAGGTTCCGATTGACACCATGATCATGACGGCGACGAGCGCGGGCATGGGGATCTGCTTCACCCAGGGGCCGAGCACAACAAGCAGGATGAGCAGGAACACACCAGCGACGAAGGTGGAAAGCCGCCCGCGCCCACCGGACTTCACATTGATGACGGACTGGCCGATCATGGCGCAGCCTGCCATGCCGCCGAAGAGGCCCGCGACGATGTTGGCGAGGCCCTGGCCGCTGCACTCGCGGTTTTTATCGCTCGGCGTGTCGGTCATGTCATCGACGATCTGAGCGGTGAGCAGTGACTCCAGCAGGCCGACGGCGGCGAGCCCGGCGGAGTAAGGCAGCACGATCCAGAGCGTCTCCAGCGTCCATGGCACCTGGGGCCAGAGGAAGATGGGCAACGCATCCGGCAGTGAGCCGAGGTCGCCTACGCGGCGGACATCCAGTTTGAAAACGATGGCGAGGATGGTCATCACGATGATGGCGACGAGCGGTGATGGCACGGATTTGGTTAGTCTGGGTAGCAGGTAGATGATGGCGAGCGAGCCTGCGACCATGGCATACATCATGAGGCCAGCGCCTTTGAACTCGGGGAGCTGCGCCATGAAGATGAGGATGGCCAGCGCATTGACAAAGCCGGTCATGACGGACTTCGACACGAAGCGCATGACATCGCCAATGCGGACCAGTCCTGCGATGATCTGGAAGACGCCGGTGAGCAGCGTGGCGACGAGGAGGTATTGCAGGCCGTGCTCTTTGACCAAAGTCACCATGAGCAGCGCCATGGCACCCGTGGCGGCGGAGATCATGCCGGGGCGACCGCCAAAAATGGCGGTGACCACGGCGATGCAGAAGGAGGCATACAGGCCGACTTTGGGGTCCACCCGCGCGATGATGGAGAAGGCAATGGCCTCCGGGATGAGGGCGAGCGCGACAACAGTCCCAGCGAGGAGATCAGCGCGGATGTTGGAGAACCATTCTTGAGAAAGATTTTTGAAGGGCATGTCAAAGGGGCGCGGAGAGTCGGGAGATGAGGGGCTGATGCAAGCTGCCATTGCCGCGGATTTCTCCGACTCTGCTTGCCATGAATCCGAGGCTGGCCAGCTTGTGCCAGTATTTGTAAACATACCATGAGCGCTGAGACCCATTGGAAGAAAATACTCGTCCCAACCGACTTTTCGGAGGACTCACTGACAGCGCTGCGTGAGGCGGGGCGGTTTCAGCAGCTTTTGCAGGCGGAGGTGGTGCTGCTGCATGTGACTGAGCCTGCGTTTGAGGGCATGCGCATTCACACAGGTGATCTCCATGATCAAACCATGGCGGCAGCCAGACATCAGCTTGAAGCGCTCGCCATCACGTATTTCGGCAGCGACGCATCCGTATCCACGCTAGTCAAGGGTGGCCGCGCCGGGGAGGTGATTTGCGAGCTGGCTCGGACTGTGAATGCTGATGCAATCTTCATAGCCACGCATGGGATCACTGCGCTGAAGCACTTCATGCTGGGCAGTGTGGCGGAGAGTGTGGTGCGGCACGCGCCATGCAGCGTGCTGGTGGTGCGAGGAGAGTGATTCGTTTGTTTTCTCTACTCTATGACACAATCGGTTCTTCTCCTGTTGGCTGGTGTGGTGCTGGCCTGGTTCGGTGGCACGCTGTTTGTGGATGGCGCGGTGAGTCTGGCACGCTGGGCGCGCTGGCCGGTGGCGGTGATCGGGGTGACGGTGGCGGCGTTTGGCACCTCATCTCCAGAACTCATGGTCGCGATCCAAGCGGCGAGTGATGGTGTGCCTGCGATCTCTCTCGGGGATGTTTTGGGCAGCAATATTGTGAACATCGCCCTCATCCTGGCGCTGGTGCTGTCCCTCTCCGGCATGAAGGCAGAGGACGATGGCGTGCACCGTGACTGGTCCTGGGCACTGGCGGTGCCCTTCATCATGGCGGCAGTGCTGTGGGATGGCTGGTTCTCCCGCGGAGATGCGCTGATCCTGATGGGCCTGTTCTTCTTTTGGCTGGTCATTGTGGTGCGTCATGCACGGCGTCATGCACGGCGTCATGCGGCGCGCAATGTGGAGGAGCTCATCGAAGCGGGCCGTGCCTCTTTGCTCAAGACGGTGCTGCTCGTGCTAGGCGGACTGGCGGTGCTGATCGGAGCGGCACAGTTCGTTGTGCATGGCGGCCAAGGCGTGGCTCAGGCGCTTGGTTGGAGTCCCTTCGTTGTCGGGGCGGTGGTCGTCGCTGTGGCGACAGGCACGCCCGAGTTGGCTACGACGATCATCTCGCGGATGCGGGGTCATCACGACGTGGGGCTGGGGAACATTCTGGGCAGCAACGTCTTTAATGTCCTCTTCATTGCTGCTCTCGCCGCACTGATTCAGCCTTATCCCGTGAAGCTGCCAGAGCTGGTCCCCAGTCTCGTCTTTGGCATTGTGACTACGCTCATGATTCTTCCTGGCAAAGGCGGCGTGCTGGGGCGCTGGCGTGGGTTTGTGCTGCTGGGGCTTTATGCCGTATATGTGGCGATGACGATGAACGCGGGCGGGGCGGCTCGTTTGTAAGCGGCAGAGTCACCAAGGAATTCTTTGGTTGATACCACCAAGCATTTCAGGAGGAACACAAACACCTGCTGGTGTCCGCAAGGTCATCAAGCCATCTCATTCTGATAATGAATCCGCCCGCCATCCTCACCACTGAGCGCCAATGTGAAGACGCCTGGTTCTCCGCGCTTTGCGGAGATGACTATTAATCCTAAAAGCGTGAATGGGAAAGATGACAGATTGCCGTGAAGGCGCATAGAATGGGCTGATGGTGCGTAAAAACATCCCCGTGGAAGCTCACTCAATAGGTGAGGCAGCAGTCACCCCATCTGGGCCCGTTGACCGCTGGC
>CAJCCF010000731.1 GCA_903960845.1 uncultured Verrucomicrobiota bacterium
GTCGAAACTCGCCACTTTGCTCCAGGAAAACGCCGACGAATTCTACGCCGCCGTCATCGCCACTAAGCTCAAAAGCGCCCTGCCGCGCAGCACGAAATCCCTCGCCGATGCCGTCAAAGCCGCCCTCCCCCCGCGCACCAGCGCCGATGATGCCGACAGCACCGTGCGCCGCGTCTTCCAGGCCATCCGCATCGCCGTAAACGAAGAGTTCGGCGCTCTCGATGGCCTCCTCCGAGCCATCCCCACCGCCCTGAAACCCGGTGGTCGCGTCGCCTTCCTCACCTTCCACTCGGGCGAAGACCGCCGCGTCAAAAAAGCCTTCCAGGAAGGCGAACGCGCCGGCCTTTACTCCGAGATCTCCGCCGACGTCATCCGCCCCAGCATGGAAGAGCAGCACGCGAACCCCCGCTCATCTTCTGCCAAGCTGCGGTGGGCGGTGAAAGCGGCGGAGTAGTCCTTGGGAGGCTTTTGAACAGTTCTTGCGGCGCGTCCGGAAAATTTCACGAGCGCCTAGCACGCTCTGTGCTAAACCTCCGGCCCCCTGCGCCCAAGGCGCATGATTTCACCCCCTACCGACCATGCCCAAAAAGACCATCCGCGACATCGATCTGAGCAACAAGCGCGTCCTCGTGCGCGTCGATTTCAACGTCCCACTCGACGAAAAAGACGGCCAGATGGTCATCACTGACTCCACGCGCATCCAGGAGACACTGCCGACACTGAACTATCTCATCGAAAAGGGTGCCAAGGTCATTCTTTGCAGTCACTTGGGTCGTCCGAAAGGCCAGCGTGATCCCAAGCAGTCGCTCGCTCCCGTGGCCCCGGCGCTTAGCGCGCTGCTCGGTCGTCCGGTCGAGTTCTCAGACGAAACCACCGGTGAAGTGGCCAAAGCCAAGGCGCTTGCCCTGCCTGCCGGCGGCGTGCTGCTTCTGGAAAACACCCGCTTCTTTGCCGGTGAAGAAAAGAACGATGCCGGGCTCGCCAAAGGACTCGCTGATCTGGCTGAGATTTTTGTAAATGATGCTTTTGGCTCCGCTCACCGCGCCCACAGCTCCACCGCAGGTGTTGCCGATTATCTCCCGGCCGTGTCCGGCTTGCTCATGGAAAAGGAGCTGACGTACTTGCACGACGAACTGGAAAACCCCGAGCGTCCCTTTGTGGTCATCCTCGGCGGCGCCAAAGTGAACGACAAGATTGAGGTGATCAACCGCCTGCTTGAAAAGGCCGACACCATCATCATCGGCGGCGGCATGGCCTACACTTTCCGCAAGCTCGTTCAGGGCATCACCATCGGTAAGAGCCTCTACAAGCCCGAGTGGGAACCCATCGCCCAGGCAGCGATCGACAAAGCCAAAAAACTCGGCGTGAACCTCCTGATCCCGGTCGATGCCATGATCACTGACGCCTTTGACTTCGATGCCAAAAAACTCGGCAACACCAAGTACACCGGCGTGAATGAAAGCATCCCTGACGGCTGGGAAGGTGTCGATATCGGCCCCGAGTCGGTGAAGCTTTTCGCGGCGGAGATCGCCAAGGCCAGGACCGTCATCTGGAACGGCCCCATGGGCGTGTTTGAGATCAAAGAATCCTCCAAGGGCAGCTTCGACGTGGCTGCCGCCATTGCTGAAAACAGCAGTGCCAAGACCATCATCGGTGGCGGCGACAGCGTGAAGGCCGTGAAGAAAGCCGGCCTGGCCGACAAGATGACCTTTATTTCCACCGGAGGCGGTGCCAGCCTTGAACTCCTCGAAGGCA
>CAJCCF010000732.1 GCA_903960845.1 uncultured Verrucomicrobiota bacterium
CAAACGGACATACGCCGTTGATGACCGCCGCTCAAAACGACGCGCTTGAATGCGCGCACCTCCTGCTTGAGGAGGGTGCAGAGGTCGACTCTGATGTTCCAAATGTTTCGCTCAAGGGGTGGACCCCAGGAACGCCCCTTACCGTCGCAGCACTCGAAAACAGCCCAAGTGTTGCGGAGCTTCTAATCGATCGTGGGGCAAATGTTTCAGTCTCTGATGGCGATGGCAATACGCCACTGAAAATGTTCGCGAAACATGGTCAGATAGATTTGGTCGAACTGATCGTTGCAAGAGGGGCCGACATTGAGGCTGCAGACAAAGAGGGCTGGAACCCACTTATCAGCGCAGCATACCATGGTCGCATCGACGTCGTCGAAGCGCTTTTGTCTGCTGGCGCCGATCCGAACGCAAGAACCACAGACGGTCTCGGTTTAACCCCGTTGATCGCAGTCTGCGAACTTGCACGCGATCATGTCATGGAATCCCTTTTGGAAATCGGCGTTAAGCCTGAGGAAGCGCTGCCTCATGGGAAAATTGTGAAAGCCTTGATCGCTGCTGGCGCTGATAAGACGATGGAAAATGACGATGACAAAGCTGCTGTTCAGGTTGCCGGGGACACTCTGGAGCTAGAGGAAGACCCCAAGGCCCAAAAGGTGTTGAAGTTTATTATCAAGCAGTTGTCATGAGAGGCAGCCCGAGCGGTTTCACCACTCGGGCTGATAAGTTGCTCTAGCGATTAGTGGTTTTGGCTGCTTGCTCCAAAACGCGTATCACATCGGTGTGATTCCTGCGCTTTGCCAAAGACAACAAAGTCTGCTTGCCAGGAAGCGCCCCAGCAGTTTTAGCACCAGCATCAAGCAGCAGTTGGACGATCGTGGCATTGCCTCGCCGCACAGCGTCTCCGATTGCGGTGTCCCCGTCAGTTGTCTTGGCGTTCACATTCGCTCCCAATGACAGCAGCAGTTTCACCGCATTTTCGTGTCGAGCAAGCGCCTCACCGCTAAGTGGTGGCTCATCTTCACCCCCTGGGCCTTGGCAGGCATACATCAGAGGGGTGTGCGCTGCTCGGTCCTTCGGATCCACCTTGGCACCCAACCGGACATACTCCTTGATGCCCTCGACATCGGCACGTTCAGCCAGGGAGACAAGAGCGGCATCGTCAATGGTCTTAGCGGACTTTATGCCGGCACGACAGAGAGCGCTGAGATCAGCGTCATCGAGCAACTCAATCAAGCCAACAACTGGCATTTCCTTAACATTGACGTTCACGTCAGCCCCTGCCTTCAGGAGCTCCTTCAACCCAGTGATCAACGCTTCACGATATGTTCCTGCGGTTTTGAAGCGCGCTTCCAAGGCATCATGGGCATCGTCATAATCAAAATATTGCTCATGATGATAGATAGCCATGAGACACGTTTGGATCGGCGTCAGCCCATCAATCGGCGAGACGATGTCGGCGCCGTTTTTAATGATGCTGCTCAGTTCCCCTAGATCCGCGAGGATGATCGCTTTCTTGAGAGGGGAATCATTATAATCAAGTAGGTAAACATCGGCCTTAGACTGAGCCATTTTGTTTTTGATTTTCGACAAAAATTCGGCTTCCTCGTTGCCGAAATTCACGAGAAAACAGGGGTCACCACCAGACCAAGAGGCGCTGGAAGATGTGTACTCATCCCCATCGTCATCAACCTCAACGGTTGTTATGGCCTCTTCTTTGATTCGAAACTCGAATCTGCGAGCAACGAGCTCGTCATTGTCCTTAATCCATTCACTCAGCGCCTTGGCACCTCTGAAGGATTCCTTTGTTTTTGTTTCATATATGGCAACCAGTCCGACTTCAGGTGACTGGAGAATGACCTGTCCTTTCTCTGCAGGTTCGTTCGAAGTTTCTTCTCTGAAATCGACACTTGCTACCTCAAATCGCTTCAATTTCGGCTCGCCATCGAAGGCGTACTCGACCGCCTGAAAATACTCCTTCTCGCGAGTTTTGCCCTGGCTCACTTTGTTGGTTTTGGCATTGACGCTAAACTCGAGCGCAAAATCCGGTGCCCCGGTAAACCTACATTCGAACCTGTTCCCCGTCAGCACCAATGGCGAAGCCGTACTGCTGAATACTCGACAATTCGGCTGGTTCGCCAAATATCGGTTGGCCTGTATTAAAAATATTGGCCGACCCGCAATGCGAGCCGACCAATATTGCAGAAGTTTAATTTTGTCAGAACTTGAAATCCACTGTCGCGCCTGCAGTCAGGCCGCGGGCAGGCGCAATCCAGTACGACTGGCCAGCGCCTCCGTTGAAGCCGGTCAGAGGGTCACCAAGCAACCGTGACAGATTGGTACCGAGGAGATTTCGAACAAAGATCGAAGCACTCCACGCGCGATCCGATTCTCGGAAGCCAACCCGTGCGTTGACCAGAGTTTCACCTCCGATATCTAAAACAGGATCCGGCGTGGTTCCCGAGAAGCGGCTGCTCTCATAAGTCGCATCGGCCTGGAAAAAGACAGTTACGCCACTGGTAACTTCTTTGGCATACTCGCCGTTCAGCAGCAAACGCCACTTCGGAACACCGGCAAGCTGCGAAACTGGAGACGTCAGACGAGCTGCGGAGCAGTCCCCGACACCTGGAGTCTGCCGCTGGTTACAGGCAACGACGAAACTGTCTGCATAGGTAGCCTTGTTATAGAGCACCCCTCCAACAAGAGTTAGTCCATCGAACGGTTGCGCTGTCACATTGAAGTCAACACCCTGGCTCTTGATGAATGGTGCATTACCCGTTGCGAAGCTGCCTTGCGGGCTGGTTGCTGACGGTGGAACATAAACCGAAGTCTGGAAGTTTTTCACCTTGTTTTGGAAGATGGCCAAGGTCGCGATGACCTTGTTATCAAAGAATGCGCCTTTCATTCCCAACTCATATGCCATTGGGATTTCGGGTTGGATGATAGGGATTGCGATCGGCGGCGCAGACTGATCGTTTACCGCGGGCCCTTTGTATCCGCGCGTTGCGGTGAAATAGGCATTCACTTTCGGGGTGACCGCATATTGTGCGCCCAGTTTCCAGGAGAAGTTATTGACCTTGATGCTTTCGTTGACTGGCGCGATAAAGAAGCCAGGATTGAAAGCGTAACCGTAGCTGGTGAGCGAAGGGGTCGTAGCGGGCGTCAGCGCCGAACTCACGTCCGTCAGCTTGTCCTTGGTGTAGCGCGCACCAGCGATCAGCGAGAGCTGATCGGTTACGTGAAACGTCGCCTGACCGAAGGCCGCATAGGCGCGTTGATCGATGTCGAGCAGGTTCACGCGGCCGATCCCCGTCAACGGCGGGATGCCAAGCAGCGGCAGAATGAAGGAAGGCAAGCCAAGCAGACCGGCCTGGATCACCGAATCCC
>CAJCCF010000733.1 GCA_903960845.1 uncultured Verrucomicrobiota bacterium
CCAGGCGGCGACCCAGGCGCTGGAGACGCTGAGCTCGGGCACCGGCAGCGCGGCCTACGTGCTGCCAGTGTTCAGCCCACCGCAGTTACCGCCGGGCAATCCGGCAGCCACGCCGCCCATCCCGGCCACGGTGCCGGTGGCTCCGGGGGCGCTGAATCGCATTTTTGACGTGGTACAGATCATCAAGCGAAGCCCCGGCTACTCTGACGCGATCGGCGATGATCTGGACATCATCGGCGTGGAAGACTCGACAGAAGCCACGCGGCCCAGCTTTACCGCGAAAGCAGAGGGCTCGGGCGCAGGCGGCTGCAACTGTGTGAAGATCCGCCACAAGCGCTACGGCCACTACGCCGTGGCAGTGTACAGCAAACGCGGCACGGGTGATTTTGAGCTGCTGGGCATCTCCGCCGAGGCCGTGTACATGGACGAGCGCCCGCTGATGGTTCCCGGCCAGCCGGAGATCCGCCAGTATAAGCTGCGCTTCTGGGACGCTGGAGCGGAGAATGGCGATTGGACCGATATCGTGACGCTCACCGTGAGTCCCTGAGGCCAGACATGAGGCTGGGAGGGTGAGAGATAAAGGCCTGAATCCAAGCCACACATCCGCCCTTCCTCCCTTATAGCCCATGGGATGCAAAGGCAGCAATAGCCGTAGAATACAACAAGGTCACATCCGCTGCCTCAGAGGCCGCACGCCAATGAGAAGACTTCGATGGGAATGAATCTACGGGCAATGCAATTTTCCGTCGGCAGCAGCCACAGGATCAGGCCAGCATTTTAAATGTCGTCCTCGACCAGCTCGATGTTCTTGCCACCGATCTTTTCAAGGAAGGACTTGGTGCCTTCCTGGGAGAATTTGGGATCGCGGGCCTCAATGACCACGAAGAAAGTGTCATCGGAAAACTTTGCGAACTGTTTGGAGGTGAACAGAGGATGATTCAGGCGCGGCAGCCCCATGAACGCGAGCAGTCCAAACAGGGTGGTGAAAGCCGAGAACAGAATGGTCAACTCGAACATCACGGGGAAGAATGCTGGCAGAGTCCAGATGTCAGTCGGCTTGGCTTGAACCACCGTTGGGTAGGTTTCGGCCAGGGTTTGAATGAAGCCGAGGCCAAGGGTGGACCAGAAGTTCGTCTGCGTGATCGTCTGGAGAGTGAAGGCAATCGTGGTCCCCGTGATACCACCACAAAAAACGAGGTAAGGCAGTCTGGAGCGTTTTACGCCCATGGCCTGATCCATGCCGTGAATGGCGAAGGGGGAATGGACATCCCAGCGCTGATAGCCCGCATCGCGGACGTGCTCGGCGGCGTGATAGAGGTCTGCCACGCTGTCAAATTGAGCGAGGAAGCCATGAACTCGTTTGAGGGTAGTGCTCACGTGGATGTCAGATTTGAAATTGAAAATAAAAGTGGGGAAGCAGCTCAGGCGAGTGCCTTGGGAACATGGCGATCAGCGTAGTCCATGAGGTCTTCCTCCTGGATGCCGTCCGAGCCATGATCATCATGGTGCGGGTTCGATTGCGGCAGCACGCCCTTAACTTCGCCAATGGCGATGACCGGCAGGAAGCGCAGGAACAAAAGGAAGAGCATGAGGAAGAAGCCAAAGGTGCCGAGGAAAGTCATCTTATCCACCCAGGTGGCCTCATACACGCGCCATGAACCAGGGATCAGCAAGCGTTCAAGGGTTGTGGCGATGATGACGTAGCGCTCAAACCACATGCCCATGTTCACGCACATGCAGACGGCCATGACCACCCATAGATTGTGACGGCACCAGCGGAACCAGAAGGCCTGCGGGGCAAACACATTGAAGCCGAACATGAAATAGTAGGCCCAGGTGGAAGCGCCGAAGCGGCTGCGCAGCAGGAAGGTCTGCAACTCGAACTTGTTGGCGCTGTAATAGGCCATGAAGAACTCCATGCAGTAGGCGTAACCAACGATGGTGCCGGTCAGCAGGATGATCTTCGCCATGTTGTCGATGTGCTTCGGCGTGATCAGATCGCTGAGGCCATAGATCTTGCTCACCGGAATCATCAGGGTGAGAACCATGGCGAAACCGCCGAAGATGGCGCCAGCCACAAAGTATGGAGGGAAGATGGTCGTGTGCCAGCCGGGAACGATGGAGGTGGCAAAGTCGAAGGACACGACGGAATGCACGGAGAGCACGAGCGGCGTGGAGAGAGCGGCGAGAAGCATGTAGGCCGTCTCATAGTGGCTCCAATGGCGGTTGGAACCGCGCCAGCCGAGCGAAAAGATGCCATAGAGGGTCTTTCTCAAGCCCGGCTTGCAACGGTCACGCAGCGTGGCGAGATCGGGCACGAGACCGAGGAACCAGAACACTGCCGAAACGGAGAAGTAAGTGGACACCGCGAACACGTCCCAAAGCAGTGGCGATTTGAAATTCTGCCAGATGGCGTTGGCATTCGGGATCGGAGCAAGGAACCAGACCATCCAGACACGACCGACGTGGAAGGCCGGGAAAAGACCGGCGCACATCACGGCGAAAATCGTCATGGCTTCAGCCGCACGATTCACCGACGTGCGCCACTTCTGGCGAGTCAGGAAAAGAATGGCCGAAATGAGCGTGCCGGCATGACCGATACCGATCCAAAACACGAAGTTGGTGATGTCCCAGGCCCATGCGACCGGC
>CAJCCF010000734.1 GCA_903960845.1 uncultured Verrucomicrobiota bacterium
ATCACAAACTCGTGCCACACGTCGGGTTTGATTTCCAATGGAGAGAATTTTGCTCCACCAATGAACTTCCGATTCATCAGCCCCTTCTTCTTCATTTCCTCCTCCTCGGGGCTGCCCTTCGGGTGAAGATTTGCCTCATCATACGCGCTGATGCCACTGCCGCTGATGTGAACGCCCGCGAGATGGAAGTTCCGCTCCAGAATCGGATTCGGCCCATTGAAACCCACGCCGACCAATCCCTGCGGCGGCAACTTGAAGCGACAGCTCACCCGCACATCCGTCCCCGCCACCGTGCGCGTGATTCCCGAGGGATGAACTCCCGGCGAAGTCCGCGCCCGCAGCGCCCCATCCACCAGTTCCCACCAGAGCTTGCGATCCTCTTTCCGCGACGAAGTCTTCCCATCCGGCAGCCAGCCATAAGCGCCCCAGTTCGCATCAAAAGTTGCCTCCGAATCAAAGGTCTCTGACCAGCGAGTGGTATCAGGTTTGTCCTCGGCGGCGTGAGTCAGCGCTGATGCAACGACGAGGGTGAGAATCAAATGGAATACTTTCATGGAAGGGTTGGGGAATACGTTGCCTCGCTCACTTGTTTGCCTCCAGCGGCTCAATGCTCACATCGTCATACCACGTCGCCGTCACCGTCTTTCCGTTGCCGCCGACACCGAAACCGATGCTCGTCTTCGGCACATCGCCGCAAAGCGTGGTGTAACTCAGCACCGGTTTTGCGTCGATGATGACACGCAGCTCCTTGCCCCGCACTTCTACGGCGAGATCGTGCCACGCATCGGGCGCAATACTGACCTTCTCCGTCTTCGCGTAGTAGAACTTGCGATTCCACCCACCCTTCTTCTTCAACTCCGCCGCCTCCGGCGAATCCTTGGGATGCATAACATCATTGTCCGCCGCCACGATGCTGTCCGTGCGGATGTGCAGGCTCACGACATTGAAGACCTTTTCTAAAATCGGATTCGGCCCGCGAATGCCGATCGCGGCCATGCCACCGGCGGGAATCTTGAACCGGCAGCGCAACCGCACGTCCTTCCCGGATATATCGCGCGAGATGCCCGAGCCATGCTTCTCCTCAGGAAAGTTCTGCCCGCGCAATGCGCCGTCCACAATCAGCCACCACTCCGGTCGCGATTCCTTTCCGCCGACTGCTTTGCCGAGCGGATTCTTCGCATCAATCCCAGCCGCGAGGAATCCGTAGCTCGACCAGTGCTTCGACAGCGTGGTGACATCGGAAAAATCATCCTTCCAACGCGAGAGGTCGGGCTTGTCATCGGCTGCGTGAACGAGCCCCAGCGGTGAGAGCCGCAGAGCAGTGAGGAGGGTGAGCTTGATGGTGTTCATCGCTTGCCTCCCTCCAGCGTGGACATGACTCGCTTGCTGATTTCCTGGGTGAGCAACTGGTAGGCTGGTCCTTGCCAGTGGAAGTTATCACCTGCGGCGAGTTCGAGGTGTGAGGCCAGGAGGGAATAGGCGTCGATGACTTCGATGCCTTCCTCCTTCATCACTTGGCTCGACAGCGTGTTGAGCCGGATGACCACATCGTTCTTGTCACCGAGGCTGTCGACCGGTTTGTCTGGAGCAGATTTGGCGGCGGTGTGAGGCGTGGTCAGGAGGTAGTAGATCTTCGCCTGTGGTGCGCCTTTTTTGAAGCAGCGCGTCAGCTTTTGCATGCGCTCCAGAACGACGGTGTCGGAGACTTTGTCGGGCCTCCAACTCAGGGAGTGGAGGCCGTTGTTGAAGACGACCGCGTCGAACTTGTAGCGCGCAGCCATCTCGGTGAGCGCGGCCTCGGGCACGTCACCGCCGACGAAATGGACGCAGTGAAACACATAGACTTTCTGCTTCAACATCTCCGGGATGAAGGAGCCGCTGTAGCCCATGGAGATGGAGTCCCCGTAGATGAGCACCTTCGGCCAGTCGGGGTGGTCGAGCTTGGGAACATCAAGCGCCCAGCCTTTGCCAGCGACTGCGCCGCGTGGGAACTCGGGCTTGGATTCGCGCTTCGAGACATAGCTGAAGGAAGGGCCGAACACTTTCACGCCGCGAATCGTCACGGGCATGGTCTTCGCCTTCGGGTTCGCGTTGCGGCCAATCCACATCGGTTCGCGATTGGGGATGAGTTCCATGAAGCACGTCTTGCACGGAATATCGTCGAGATAGAACGTCGCGAGTCCTTTGCGAACTGCGATGGTGAGGGTGTAGGGCGTGTCGAGCTTTGGCTCCTGACGTCCGTTCAGCGAGCCGCCGGTCATCAGGATGTTGTTCACCACGGAGTTGACCTGTCGTGCGTAATACGGGTTGTCGCGGTAGTTAAAGTAGAAGGAAAATCCGTCGTCCTGCTCGCTTTGTTTTCGCATCGCGGTGAAGACCGCATCCTGCACCAGTGCATCTAGCGAAAGGGTGACCTGCACGGCGAAATTTGCCTGGTCGGGAAAGGCCTCCGGTGGCACAGCGAACGCCGCGCCGTCGCGTAACTTGACCGCGCCATCCACCTTCTCGACGACTCCCGATCGCAGCGCGGGGAGAATATCATTTCGCGACAAATCCCACAGCGGCGAATCATCGGCAGCGGCGGAGGTGCTCATCAATGACGCGGCGCAGATGGTAAACGTGAATCGCAGGAAGGGAAGCAGGGCTTGGGTTGTCATGGTCGGGTTGAATTTTGAAAGCAGAGGATTGGGTGGCAGGAGAATGTTTTCGTTCTTATTCCTCTGCCACCCATTCCCCTGCCTGCTTTTCAGTTCACAAAGAGAAACTCGTTGCTGTTGATGAGCACGCGGCAGAGCGCGGCGAGGCCGTTCTTCTGCGCGTGGGTGGTGAAATCTCGGAGTTCATCCGCTGTCGGCTCGCGCAGCAGGATGCGGCGGATGGCATCAGCGGGTGTGGTGATTTGTTTACCCAGCTCGCTGCTGAAGTGCAGGACAAAGCTGTTGTTGTAGAGCGCGAGGGATTGCAGCGAGGACGCGGAGAAGCTGCGGCTCGGGGCGAGCAGTCCGAGGTCGGGGAAGTCGAGCGTGTCCATGAAAGGGTCGGGCACGCCGCGCCAGACAAAGCGGTAGATACTGCGGCGATGTTTCGGCAGCGCGGACCAGTCGTAGGCCTCGTAGTTCAGCGTGGGCGTGAGCTGCACGGGCGGGCCGGTGACGAACTGCCGCACGCTCGGGCCGCCGAGCGCGGGATCAAGCCGGTCTGCGGCAGCGAGCACGAAATCGCGGTAGCTGTCGGCATCGAGCCGCAGGCGATTCATGCGCCAGAGGAGACGGTTGTCAGCATCCAGAAGCGCAGCGTCATCGCGATGCGCGCTGCTCTGGCGATAGGCGGCGCTGGTGACGATGAGACGATGCAGATGCTTCAATGAGCCACCGTGGTCGCGCAATTCACAGGCCAGCCAGTCGAGCAGTTCGGGATGCGACGGCGTGCCGCCCATGCGCCCGAAATCATTCGGCGTGTCACACAGCCCACGACCGAAATGATAGTGCCACACGCGGTTGGCGATGCTGCGCCAGGTGAGTGGATTTTTCACGTCGGCGATCCAGTCGGCCAGCGCAGCACGGCGCTCGGATTCATCGCCAGCGTGCGCCTTGGTGAAACGCGCGGGCAGCACCTTCACGGCACTGAGCGCGCCGCTCTCGGCGTCACCGATGGGTTTGTCGAACTCGCCACGCTTGAGCAACTGTACCTTTTTCGGCTGCACCATGCTGGTGGGTGTGCCTTTGCCGACAGCGAGCAACACCTCTGCCTTTTTCGCTGCAGCGTAGACCAGCGAAGGAGCCGGAAGTTTTTGCAGGGCCTCGCTGGCGACCAATCGCAGCGCATGAGCGGCGAGCGCGATTCGCTGCGGCTCGCTGCGCTTTTCCGCAGGCAGACTCAGCGCTTCCTGGGCCAGCGCCGGCAGTGCGCTGGCATGTGCGGCAGGCTCATCAGTCGCCGAAAGTTTGAAGCGCCCGATGAGATGCGATTTGCCCGAAAGTTGCTTCAGCGAAACCGTCAATTTGGACCCGGTTTTCAGTGTGACCGGCTGGGCCAGTTCAAAGACCGCATGATGCGACTGACCGACCGCCGGGTGAATGCCCCATCCCGTCTCCAGCTTGCCATCAATGGCCATCGCGGAGGTCCATCCCGCCTGATCAAAGTCCGCCGATGCGCGTGCGAATTTCAGCTTCACCGCCTGCACTGCTCCGGGTTCAAAAAGTTGGGCCTCGATCTCGCTGAGTGTCAGGTTGCCATTGTCCTGCCTGCCCGGCCCTTTTTGCGGCAGGGATGGATCAGAAAACGTGTCGAGACGCAGCGCCGTCATCCGGCTGAGCGGCACCTGGGCCATGATGATGCAGGTGTCCTTGTCGGGCTTTGCCCCAGCTGAAATGATGATCTCACCGTTGCGCGAGAGGGATGCTCCATCCGTGCTGACGAAGCTCTCATAATTCAAAGTCGTCCACTTCACCGGCGGCCCCTGCAATTTCTCCCAGGCACTCACCAGCCCCGTATTCTCCGCTGTGAACAGCACGGCTTTGTCCTGCTTGTCAGCCGCTGAGAGAGTCAGTTGCAGGCGTTTCCGTTGCTGCGCCACATTCGCGTCCGCATCAAAGGGAACATCCCCCTCGATCACCCCCGCGAAGACGGCTTGCAGCGCGTAATAGTCGGCCTGCGTGATGGGATCAAACTTGTGCGCATGACAGCGGGCGCAGTTGGCCGTGGTGCTCGCAAACGCACCCATCGTCTGCGTCACCAGATCATCGCGGTCCAGGTATTCAAAATTCAGCGGAGCGGTCTGATACGCGCTGTGATCAAACACACCGGCGCCGAGAAAACCAAGAGCGGCAATGAGCTTCGGTTCATCAGAAAACAAACGATCCGCCGCGAGTTGCTCGCGCACGAACCGCTGCCACGGCTTGTCATGGTTCAGTGAATCGATGACATAATCCCGATAACGCCAGGCATGGTCGCGGGGCAAATCGTGACCGCAGCCATGAGTCTCGGCAAAATGAATCGTGTCCAGCCAATGCCGCGCCCAGCGCTCGCCATGGCGTGGTGAGGCGAGCAACCGATCCATCAGATGCTCGTAAGCCTTCGGATCGCGATCCTTTTCAAACGCCTCCACCTCGGCTGGCGAAGGAGGCAGTCCGTGCAGATCGAAATACACACGCCGGATTAACGTGCGCCGGTCCGTTTCCGGCGAAGGCGTCAACTTGCGCTCCGCGAGCCGCGCCCGGATGAAACGGTCCACCGGATGCTCGACCGTCGCGCCCGCGATGACGGGAAGCGCAGGTTTCACCAGCGGCTTCAGCGACCACCAGTCCGTGGCATTCGGTCGCGTCTTCATGAGCACGCGCGGATCGGCCGCTCCACGCTTCACCCATTCCTCCAACAGCGCGATCTCCGCCGCCGGCAGCTTTTCCTTCGGCGGCATCTGATGCTCATCATCCGACCAGCGCACCATCCTGATGAGCCAGCTCTCCTCCGGCTTTCCCACGACGATGGCCGGCCCCGAGTCGCCCCCTTCCTCCCAGCCTGATTTGGAATCGAGCGTCAGCCCGGCCTTCATCTTCTTCTCGTGCGAATGACACTCATAGCAGCGCGCTTTCAGCACCGGCAGCACCTTCGCTTCAAAGAACGCCACATCCTGCGCGACCGCACTCGTCACCAAGGCGATGGCGCAGGCGAGCGATACTGAGAAAACGTTACGTGCAATCATGCAAAGAAACAAACGCTGCCCGAAGCAGCTCTATCTATGGCGGAACGATCAAAAAATGGTAAAATCCCGCCCACCCCGTCATGAAGCCTATTCAGCAAGAGTTCTTCCAGCAAGTCACCGATCTGAGCCAGATTCTCGATCCGCTGGAACGCATTCCAGGAGCGATGTTCATGATCAAAAACCTCGACTCACGCTACATCTACATGAGCCGGGCACTGCGTGAGGTAGTTCACCTTGCGCCGGGTTTTGAAGTGATCGGGAAGAGCGATTTCGACCTGTTTCCGAAAATCATCGCGCAGAGCTACCGCCAAAACGACCTGCAAGTCTTCAAACACGGCAAGCCCTTAATCAACGAAGTTCATGCCGTGGGATTTTTCGCTCATGCGATGAAATGGGCTTATTCAAGCAAGTTCCCGCTACGCGATCGAAAGGGCAAAGTGATTGGCCTCATCACTATCAACGAAGAATACAACAACGTGATGGGCGAGAATGCCGAATTGAACCGGCTGCTGCCCGCCATCGAGCACATCTCCAAACACTACGCCGAGCACATCACCATCGCCCATCTCGCTAAACGCAGCGGTTTCTCCGAGAGCCATTTCATGCGTGTCTTCAAGCAGCGTATGAAGATGACGCCGTATACTTTTGTCGAGCAGGTGCGTCTCTTCCATGCAATCGACGCCATTCAGCACAGCGCCGCCAGCATCGCAGAAATCGCGCTGAACTGCGGCTTCTACGATCCGAGTTCGTTCGTGAAGCGCTTCAAGAAGTTCACCGGTTCCACGCCGCTGCGGTATCGACGCGAGCATCAGGCTCGAAGCGACCAAGCGCTGGCAATTCCGCAGGTGGCAAGGTAAGGCATCTCAGTTCTTCGCCGCACCCAGCACCTGCACCGTCAGTGACGATGCCATGCCGCCGCTGCGATACACATGCTGGGTGGCTTTCTGGAAGTCCCCGGGCTTGGCCTTCGCGATATCGACAAACGTTTGCGGATTGCGATCAACCAGCGGGAACCAGGAACTTTGCACCTGCACCATCACGCGGTGACCACGGCGGAAGTTGTGGCACACGTCGGGGATGTTCATCTCGACCTTAGCGGGCTTGCCTGGCTCAAAGGGTTCAGGTTTCTCAAAGCTGTTGCGGAAGCGACCACGAAAGACATCGCCGCGTACAAGTTGCTGGCAGCCCCCGAGTTTCACATCGGCCGGGTTTGGCTCGGGATTGGGAAAGTCTCCGGGATACACGTCGATGAGTTTCACGACCCAATCCGAATCAGTGCCCGTCGTGGAGACATGCAGCGTGGCCTTCAGCGGACCCGCGAGCGTGAGGTCTTCCTCCAGCGGTTCCGTTTGATAAACCAGCACGTCGGTGCGGGAGGAAACAAAGCGCTGATCCTCGATGGGATAAGCCTTTGGATAGGTCGTGGATGGATCATTGGTAAACGGCACGGGTTTCGCCGGATCACTGATGTATTCATCAAAGGCCGTGGCCTTGTCTTTCGGCGCATCAAAGGAGAGCGTTCCGCCGGCTTTGAAATACAAGGTGCGCGGCGTGACCTGCTTCGGCGGCCATGCATCGAAACGGCGCCAGTGAAGCGTGCCCGTCTCAAAGATGTGTGCTTCAGTCGCGGTGTATGTTTTATCGCCCTTGAGATAGTGCCGGAAGAACGGCAGCTCGATCTTCTCACGATAATACTCCGCGGTCTTCGCGTGGAAGCTGATCTGGCCGAGTTTGTCGCCCGGTCCCTTGCCCCACTGACCGTGCGACCACGGGCCCATGACAAGCATGTTGTCGATGCCTGGATTCATGCGCTCGGTGTTGTGATAGACTTCCAGCGGGCCAAACAAATCTTCGGCGTCAAACCAGCCGCCCACGGTCATCACTGCGCAGTGAATGTTCTTGAGATGAGGCCTTGGATTGCGGGCCTTCCAGAAGTCATCGTAGTTCGGATGCGCGAGAAACTCCGTCCACTCGGGAGCCTGTCCCTTGAGCAGTTTGTCTGAATTGCCGAGCGGTCCCATGCGCAGGAAAAAGTCATAACCATCGGGCGTGCCGAACCGGTAGCTCAGCAGCGTGTCACGCAGTGGATCCTCCATCTTCTGCGTGAACTTGTAAAAGAAATCGAAGTTCTGCGCCAGGAAGAACGCGCCGTTGTGATGAATGTCATCGCCGATAAACCAGTCCGTGACGGGGGCCTGTGGCGAGGCGGCCTTCAGAGCGGGATGGCTGTCGATCATGCCCATCGCCGTGTAAAAGCCGGGATACGAGATGCCAAACATGCCGACTTTGCCGTTATTGTTAGGCACGTTTTTCACCAGCCAGTCGATGGTGTCCCAGGTGTCGGAGCTTTCGTCAAAATCCTTGGGGCCTTTGTTCGGATTGAAAGGACGCACATGCATGTAAGTGCCCTCGGAACCGTAACGCCCGCGCACATCCTGCGCGACCATGATGAACTTGTCCTTTGCCAGCGTGCCGAACGATGAACCCGACGGATCCATGAAGTTGTCGGTGCCATAAGGCTTCAAGGCATAAGGCGTGCGTGTGAGGATGATCGGCCAGGGCGTCGAATCATCCTTCGGCACAAACACCCGGGTGAACAACCGCACACCATCACGCATCCGGATGCGGTGCTCATACTTGGTGTAGTGCTCGGCCAGCCACGCGGCATTCAGTTCCTCAGGTTTGGGTTTGTCCTCGGCGGCGGTGATGCGCGCGAAGGCAACCAAGGCAATGAGCAGGAAACGATGACGGGTGTTCATGATGAGGGATGGTGATGTTTTTAACGTCCCGCAAACCGGATTGGCGGTGTTCAGTCTCTCCAGAAGGTTGATTCCTTTGGCGCAGTGTAACGCACATCGAGTTCGGGTGTATCGACGCTCGCACCA
>CAJCCF010000735.1 GCA_903960845.1 uncultured Verrucomicrobiota bacterium
GATCTCTTTGAAAAAATCACCGGTAAGTATGATCTCGTCACTGCCAATCTACCCTACATCCCATCTCGTGAGATTCCGGCCCTGAGCCGGGAGGTCAGAAGAGATCCTGTGCTCGCTCTGGATGGCGGACCCGACGGCATGGACATCATCCGGCGTTTTCTTGCCGAAGTTCAGCCCTGCCTGCAGCCTGGGGCGCTTATTGTTTTGGAGGTCGGACATGATCAGGGCAGGGAAGTGGCGGCTCAAGCGGACGGTCAAGGTTTCACGGAAATCCGTTTGCTGCCTGACCTCGCTGGTATTGAGCGCTTTGTGATCGCAGTTTTTTCAGCAACCAAGGAAAGTATTACATAAAAATCACAGCAGATAGATTACATCAATATAAGCAAATAGTAATTTATTGTGGATTAGATTGGTCTATTTGCTAGGGTGACGGCTTCATTAAGTGTTAGCTCATCAACCTTTAAGTATTCAAGGCGGCTAGTGATGGTCGATGAGAGCCTATGCACGAATCAGTTTTTCTATCATGTCCTCTTCTTTCGAAAACTCTGCGGTATCCCAAACAAGGACACTTCCCGGTTTCATGCTGGCGCAAACCAGGCAGAGCGTTATCGACGTCGCGCATCAAGAAGAAATGGAGCGGTTAAGTCATGGCGGTAAGCATGTGGATCATTCTTCCGAATTCACGGTTTATGTGCTTCTGCCCATTGTCGTCTGTCTGGGCGTGATTCTGGTCGGGAGACGCTTTTTTTTCTGAGCATCTTCTTGCTTGCCTCCAGCCATTCTCCGCAGCAGAAAGGGCGGACCATGGAAAAACTCATTGTTCACGGCGGGGTGCCTTTGAAGGGTCGCGTCAATATCAGCGGCTCAAAGAACTCTTCTCTGCCCATTTTAGCAGCCACGCTGCTAACCAGGGATACCTGCACCATCCGCCGCGTGCCTGACCTGAGTGATACCAATTACATGGTCCGCATTCTTGGCGAGCTCGGTGCCGAAGTGGAGCGCGCCAGTGGTGTGGTCGTGGTGAAAGCGGAGAAGATCAAATCCATCGCCCCGTACGATCTTGTGCGGAAAATGCGTGCCAGCATCTGTGTGCTTGGCCCGCTGACCGGACGCCTCAAAAAATGTACCGTGTCGCTGCCTGGTGGTTGTGTCATTGGCGACCGGCCCGTGGATCTTCATCTCAAAGGACTCGAAGCTCTTGGTGCACAGATCACCGTCGAAGGTGGTGATATTTTTGTGAACGCCAAAAAGGGTTTTAAAGGCGGCACGATGAATCTCATGGGCAAGCATGGCTCCACCGTGCTGGGAACGGACAATGTCATGATGGCCGCCACCTTGGCCAAAGGCACCACCATCATTGAGGGTGCGGCTGCAGAACCGGAGGTGGAGGATCTGGCCAATTTCCTCATCAAGATGGGTGCCAAAATCGAAGGCGCCGGCACCAACCGCATCACCATCGAAGGTGTCAAAGAACTCAATGGAGCCGAGCACACCGTCATCCCGGACCGCATTGAGGCGGGCACTTTCCTCTGTGCCGGGGCCATGATTGGCAAGGGTATCACCCTGAAGCGCGTCATGCCCGAGCACATGAAATCCATCACTGATGCCTTGAAGAAGTGCGGCTTTCCCATCGAGATCGGGAAGGACAGCATCAGCATTGCACCGAATCCTGCGGCCAGGGGTTTTGATCTCACCACTCTTTGTTATCCTGGATTTCCCACCGACATGCAGGCGCAGTTCTGCGCACTCGCCTCCGCCATCCCAGATGTCAGCACCATCACCGAGACCATTTTCCCGCAGCGCTTCATGCACATCGCCGAAATGAAGCGCATGGGTGCCAACATCAATCTTCAAAATGCCACCGCAAGCATTCGTGGTGGCGTGAAAATGAAGGGTGCGCCAGTCATGGCCAGTGACCTGCGCGCCTCCGCCGCCCTTGTCCTTGCCGGCCTCATCGCCAAAGGCCGCACGGAAATCAATCGCCTTTACCATATTGATCGCGGCTACGAGCACCTTGACGATAAACTTTCCGCCTTGGGTGCCCAGCTTGAGCGAGTGAAGGAGTAGGAGAATCGAAATC